>DATLLM010000092.1:0-14537 GCA_035537855.1 Chloroflexota bacterium
CGTTGAGGCTGATGTTGTAGAGCCCGTCCTCGGGGACGGTCACCTTCCAGCGGGCCCACTGGCCGGGAAGGCGCCAGCGCCACCAGCCGAAGGAGTTGAGGCGGAAGACGCCGTCCGCGGTCGGAGACGCGAGGGCGTCGAAGTTGACCTCACCGCGGATGGTGGGATCGGCCTTGAGGTAGAGCACCTCGGCCTCGTACTTGAGCTGCTTGTTGCCGGTGACGGGCTTGTAGCCCTTGCCCTGCCACTCGGCCAGCTTCTCCTGGTAGGTGGGGATCACCTGGGGGGCGTGGAAGGAGATGGTGTGGATCGCGATCGTCTCGCGCACCGTCTGCAGGCGCAGCTTGTGGGTCCCGGCGGTCAGGGCGAGCTGGAAGGGCGCGTCGTAGCGCCCGTCCGCGTCCTCGATCGTCTTGGTCTCCCACTGCGGCACCTCGACCTGCGGCGGGCGCACGTCCTGCCCCTGGTTGTCCCGCTTGGGGGG
Organism: Chloroflexota bacterium; assembly: GCA_035537855.1. Classification (GTDB taxonomy): domain Bacteria; phylum Chloroflexota; class UBA11872; order UBA12225; family UBA12225; genus DATLLM01. The sequence goes on from DATLLM010000092.1 coordinate 485, forward strand.
CCAGAAGGCGTCCTTCCAGACGCGCTGGAAGACGACCCGCTTGGCCTCCCGGAAGGGGAGCTGCCCGTCGATCAGCAGGTCGCGCTGCACGCTCGCCCGCTTCCCCGGGATGGGGTAGTAGTCGACCGTGACCTCGTAGAGGCCGTCGACCGGGATGTTGACGTCCCACTCAACCCAGCCGTCGTCGTTCGTCCACAGCAGGGTGCTCCCGGGCTTGCCCTGGAACCCCTCCTGCACCTGCAGGTTGCCCAGGCCGTCCGTGTCCGTGTAGGCCCCGCCGGAGATGCGCACGTCCGTGCCGGGGGGCGCCGGCTTGAAGCCGGCCTGGTCCCACTGCGCCTTGACGTCGGCGTAGATGGGCTGCCCGAAGAGGTCCTCCGCGGTCATCTCCTCGAAGGGCTTCGACTCCGGGCTCGTCCCGACGCTGGGGGCCTGCGTCGTCGGCCCGCTGGGGGCCGCCGGCGCGGCGGGCGCCCCCGGCGTCGCCGCGGCCGCCGGCTGCGGGGCGGTGGTCTGGGCGTAGGCGGTGCTCGACAGCACCGGCGCCAGCAGCCCGGCGACCAGCAACGGGGCCATCGCCCGCTGGACCCACACCTGCATGCGCGACCACGTTCGGGTGCCCTGCGGCCGGAGCGTCTGACGGCGCGCGCCGCCGGGCGAACGTGGAGTGGCCAACCAACTCATGCACTGCCTCCTCACGCAGCAGGTCGTTTCCGCCCCCGCGATCAGACCAGCGGAGCCGCCGCGCTCGAACCCCGAGACGAGCACGACGCGCCCCCGGACCGCGCCCACATCGGGGCCCGGCCGTACCCTGGCCTGGCGCAGAGTATATCGACTGCCAACCTATTGAGCAATAGCGTATCTCCGCCAGCCGGGGGGATCCGCGCCGGACGGCGCCGCCGGTGTCGGCGACCCTGCGGGACGCCAGCGCCCCTCCCTGTCGGGCGACCTACCGAGCGCTCGGCGGGACGCAGGCGCGGCGCAGCGCACCGGCCCGAATCCCGGCCTAATGATCGGCAAGTATAGGGACGGTCACGCGCCCGCGCCAGACAGTGCGCCCCTCGTCCACCCCTCGCGCACCGCCGGCGCCGCCGGCCCGTCCCCGCCCGGAAGACCCCCCCGGACTCGCTATACTGCGGGAATACGTGCCGGCGGGCGGGACGGATCTCGGGACGAGGCCGGGCCGGACGCCGCGGGGGGTCGAGGACAGGCGACGATGGTGCTGAGTGACCGGACGATCCGGGAGCTGATCGAGGCCGGGCGGCTGCGCGTCGATCCGTACGACCCGCTCGCCATCCAGCCCTCGAGCATCGACATCCGCCTCGACCGCCGCTTCCGTATCTTCCGCAGCACGCGCTACACCCACATCGACCCGCGCCAGGAGCAGCCGGAGCTGACCGAGCTGGTGTCGGTGGGAGACGGGGAGGCGTTCGTGCTGCAGCCGGGGCAGTTCTGCCTCGGCAACACCTGGGAGGAGATCACCCTGCCGGACGACGTGGTCGGTCGCCTGGAGGGCAAGAGCTCGCTCGGCCGGCTGGGGCTGGTCATCCACTCCACCGCCGGGTACGTCGACCCCGGCTTCCGCGGCCACCTGACCCTCGAGCTGAGCAACGCCGCCTCGCTGCCCATCCAGCTCTTCCCGCGGATGAAGATCGGGCAGCTCTCCTTCTTGCAGATGACCACCCCGGCCGACCGGCCGTACGGCTCGCAGCCGCTGGGCAGCAAGTACCAGGGGCAGAACGAGCCGACCGCCAGCCGGGTGCACCTGGACTTCGACCCCCGCCGGTAGGGCCGGCCCGGCAGCGGCCCCGCCGGCCCACCGGCCGCGGCGCCCCGCCGGAGACTCGGAACTGGAGAGAAAGTGGCTGGCGAGCGGACGGCGGGGCAGCGGCGCGGTCAGCCGGACGCGGACGGCGCGGGGGGCTCCCTGCTGCTCCTCGCCGCCCGCCAGCGCACGGTGCTGCTCAGCGGCTTCCTGGCCGGGCTGTGCGTCTTCTTCGCGCCCCTGGTCGTCCTCGGCATCGGCCTGCTCGCGGCCTACCTGGTCTCGGTGGCCAGCGACGGCTCGGGCACCGTCTTCGACGCCGGGCGGACGCTCGACCGGGCCGACTTCCAGGGCGTCTTCGCCCCGGCCGTGAATCACGCTCCGCTGCTCGTCGTCGCCGGACTGATCGGGGCCCTGCTGGCGGCGTTCCGGCGCTGGCTCGGCGGGCGCGCCGCCCGCGCCGGCCGCGGGCGGCGCGGGCGGGTGGAGCTGCCCTACTTCCGGGAGTTCGCGTTCCTGTACGCCGTGATGGTCGGCCTGGTGCTGGGCCTGGCGCTGACCAGCGGCGGCTGGCCGCAGGCGCTGCGCCTGCTCAACGCCGCCCCGGCGTTCGTCCTCCTGATGTTCTGCGCGACCTGGCTCGCGCAGGCCGTTTGGAGCTACTGTTTCGGCAACATCATCGAGCTGCTGGCCAGCCGTGGAGAACGCGACGCCGCGGCCGCCATGCGCGGCCGGGGTCGCCGCCTCGGGCCCCGGAGCAGCCACGCCTAGACCGTGGAACAGCCGACACACGACCTCGAGGCGGCCCGCCAGCTGGTCTCCAGCGGGGGCGTCCTCCACCGCTACGCTTACGACGGCGTTCTCGAGTTCCTGCTCGTCGGACGCCGCCAGCCGCTGCTCTGGGCGCTGCCCAAGGGCACGCCGCTGGCGGGGGAGACCATGGAGCAGACGGCACTGCGGGAGGTGGCGGAGGAGACCGGCGTGCTGGGGCAGATCGTCGCCCCCCTGGGCACCATCACCTACTCTTTCCGTACGCCCCCCCGTGGGGTGGTCGTGCCCGGCCGGCGCCGCGGGCGCGAGCACGAAGACGACGGCCCACCGCACACCCGCTTCCACAAGACGGTGCACCATTTCCTGCTCCGCCCGGTGGCCGGCGACACGGCGCTGCACGACGCCGAGTACGACTTCGCCCGCTGGGTGCCGGCGGCCGACGCCCTGACCCTGGTCAGCCACGAGAACGAGCGCGCCGTGCTGCGCCGGGCCCTGGCCCTGCTCGGCCACCAGGCGACGCGCCAGCCGGGCCGGCCGCACCAGACCGCCGGCGGACGCCGCCCGCGGCGCCGGCGCAAGTCCTGAATCGGGACGGCGGCCGGGAGGCGATGGGGTATAGTCGAGCCATGGGTCCCGTGGGTCGCGTTGCCGTCGGGCGCCGCCCGCTGATGGCCCTGACGGCCGGCCTCGCCGGCAGCGCGCTCGCGGGGTGCAGCGTCGGCCCGTTCCGGCGCCCGCCGGCCGACCAGGCGCTGAACACCTGGCTCGCTCCCTTCCAGACGCTCGACCCGATGCAGACCCAGGGGTCGCTCGAAGCGGAGTACGTGGTGCACGTCTTCAGCGGGCTGACCGGCCTGAACGAGAAGCTGGAGGTGGTGCCCGACCTGGCCGAGCGCTGGCAGGTCAGCCCGGACGGCACCGTCTACACCTTCACGCTGCGCCGCGGGGCCCGCTTCCACGACGGGCGCGACGTCAAGGCCGCCGACGTCAAGTACAGCCTGGAGCGCGCCGCGAACCCGGCCAGCCGCTCGCCGGTGGCCCTGACCTACCTGGGGGACATCGCCGGCGTGGCCGAGCGGCTGGACGGCAAAGCCCCCGAGGTCTCCGGGGTGAAGGTCAAGGACGACCTGACGGTGGAGATCACTCTGACCGAGCCGCGGGTCTACTTCCCGGCGAAGTTGACCTACCCGGTGGCCTTCGTCGTGGACAAGGCGAACGTGGAGGCCGGGGGCGAGACCTGGTGGACGAAGCCGAACGGCACCGGCCCCTTCCGGGTGCGCACGGCCAAGCCGGACGAGAGCCTCGTCCTGGCCCGGCACGACGGCTACTACGGCACCCGCCCGTCCCTGACCACGGCGAGCTTCTTCCCGCTGCCCCCGGTGATGGCCTACGAAGAGGGGCAGCTGGACGTGGCCCTGGTCGAGCTGGCGGACATCGAGCGGGTGACGGACAAGAGCGACCCCCTCAGCCAGGCCCTGCGGGTGCGCACGGACATGGACATCCAGTACCTGGGGTTCAACGTCACCGCCAAGCCCTTCGACGACCCCAACGTGCGCCAGGCCTTCAACCACGCGCTCGACCGGGACAAGATCGCCAACGTCACCCTGAAGAAGACGGTGGTCAAGGCGGAGGGCATCCTGCCCCCCGGGATGCCGGGGCGCAGCGACAAGGTCAAGGCGCCGGACTTCGACGTCTCGCGCGCGCGCCAGCTGATCGCCGAGTCCGGCTACCGCGACGTGCGCAACTTCCCGGAGATCGTGCTCTCCCTGGCCGGCAACCGCACCTCGGCGCCGCCGGAGATCAACGCCATCGTGGCCATGTTGCGCCAGAACCTGGGCGTCGAGGTGAAGGTGCGCCAGTTCGACCGCAACGCTTTCATGGACGCCATGGCCAAGCGCAAGAACCAGTTCCAGCTCTTCTTCTACGGCTGGCTGGCGGACTACGCCGACCCCCAGAACTTCCTCGACCTGCTCTTCCACAGCAAGAGCTCGGAGAACGGCTGCCAGTACGCCAGCCCGGAGGTCGATCGCCTGCTGGAGCGCGCCCGCTCGGAGCGCGACGGCGGCGCCCGCTACCGCCTCTACCAGGAAGCCGAGTCGCAGATCCTGCGCGACTCGCCGTGGGTGCCCCTGTGGCACTCCAAGCGCTACGTGCTGGTCAAGTCCTACGTCCAGGGCTACGCCTCGCCTCCGGTGGCCTACCCCTGGCTGCGCTCGATCAGCTTGAGCGAGACCCCGCCCCGCCCGGCGCCGGCCCAGAACGGGTAGCCCCCGGGCGCACCGCCGCAAGGCCGCAAGGCCGCATGGCCGCATGGCCGCAAGAAGGAGCCTCCATGGCGCGAAGTGACGGGCGGCAGCCGGACGAGCTGCGCCCGGTTCGGATCACCCCCTCCTACCTCGACCACGCCGAGGGCTCGGCCCTGATCGAGGTGGGCCGCACGCGGGTGCTCTGCGCCGTCAGCGTCGAAGAGAGCCAGCCGCCGTTCCTGAAAGGCACCGAGCAGGGCTGGATCACGGCCGAGTACGCCATGCTGCCCCGCTCGACGCACACCCGCAGCCAGCGCGAGTCCACCCGCGGCCGGGTGGGCGGGCGGACGCACGAGATCCAGCGCCTCATCGGGCGGGCCCTGCGGGCGACGGTCGACCTCGACCGGATCGGGCCGCGCACCCTGTTCGTGGACTGCGACGTCATCCAGGCCGACGGCGGCACCCGCACGGCGGCGATCACCGGGGCCTACGTCGCCATCGGCCAGGCCGTCGGCGGGCTGCAGCACCGGGGGCTGGCCCGCAACGGCGCCCTGCGCACCGCGGTGGCGGCGACGAGCGTCGGCATCGTCCACGGGGAGCGCGTGCTCGACCTGGCCTACGCCGAGGACTCGCGCGCCGAGGTGGACTTCAACGTGGTCATGACCGCCACCGGCGAGCTGATCGAGGTGCAGGGCACGGCGGAGGGCAAGCCCTTCTCGCGTCAGGCGATGGACGGCCTGCTCGACCTCGCCGCCGGCGGGATCGAGCGCCTGCTGGAGCTGCAGCAGGAGGCCCTGGCCCGGGGGGGCAGCCGCTAGAGCGCGCGCACCAGGCTGTTGAACTGGTCGCCCCGGTCGAACTCGTTGACGAACATGCCGAACGAGGCGCATCCGGGGGAGAGCAGCACGGTGTCGCCGGCGGTGGCCAGCCCAACCGCCCGGCGCAGGGCGGCGCCGAAGTCCCCGTAGCGCCCGGCGACGCGCGGGCCGAGCGCGGCGGCCACCTTCTCCGTGGCCGAGCCCTCGAGCAGCACGACCGCCTTGACCGGAGAGCGCGGCGCGAGGATGGCCGCCCCGAGCGCGGTGAAGTCCAGCTCCTTGTCCGCGCCGCCGGCGATCAGCACCACCGGGCGACCGGCGCTCTCCAGCGCCGCCAGGGTGGCGTCCGGCGTGGTGGCCGCCGAGTCGTTGACGAAGCGCACGCCCTCCCGCTCCCGGATCAGCTCCTGCCGGTAGGGCACCCCGGGGAACGTGGCCAGCGCCCCGGCGGAGACCGCGTCCGGGATGGACAGGGCCCGGGCGACGGCGGCGGCGGCGGCCATGTTGGCCCGGTTGTGCGCCCCCGGCAGCGTGGCCCGATCGGCGCCGGGCACCTCGTCCGCGGCGCCGAACCAGAGCACCCGGCCGGGGGCGAGCGGGGCCAGGGCGGCGGTGTGGGGGTTGTCCCGGTTGAGCACGAGCGCGCCGTCGCCGTCCTGGTAGCGGAAGATGTGCTGCTTGGCCGCGAAGTAGTCTTCGAGGCCGGCGTAGCGGTTGAGGTGGTCCTCCATCAGGTTGGTGACGCAGGCCGTCCGCGGGCTGTAGCGGATGGCCTCCAGCCCCTCCAGCTGGAAGCTGGACAGCTCGAGCACCACCTCGGTCTCCGGGCCGATGCGGGGGAGCTGCTCGAGGGCGGAGACGCGCAGATTGCCGGCCACGACCACGTCCCGCCCGGCCGCGCGGGCGATCTGCCCGACGAGCGAGGTGGTGGTGGTCTTCCCTTTCGTCCCGGTGATGCCGGTGACCCGGTGGCTGGGACACTCCAGGAAGAAGAGCGTCATTTCCATGTATATGGGGACGCCGGCGGCGGCGGCGGCGCGCAGCAGCGGGTGGGAGGCGGGCACGGCCGGATTGCGCACCACGAAGTCGGCGGCGGTGAAGTCGCGCTCGCGGTGCTCGCCGAGGACGTAGCGCAGGTCGCAGTCGCGCAGGGCGTGCAGCGTGGAGGCCAGCCGCTCGGCCGGCTGCGCGTCGGTCACGGTGACCCGGGCGCCGCGCGCGGCCAGGAAGCGGGCGACGCCGGCGCCGCCGCCGGAGAGGCCGAGTCCCATGACCAGGGCGTTACGGTTCCGGTAGTCCGGCCGTTGCAGGGGATGGACCATTTCAAGTGGGAACGTTGCGACTCGTTTGGGGGGAGCGGTATGCTCGCTCCAGCGTGCGCGCGGGCGGACGTGCCTGACGTCCAGGGAAACGCGTCAAACCGAGTATGGAAGAGTACTTTCCGGCGCCAGACCGGCGCTATCCCAGCCCATCGGCGCAGCGCCGGAATGGTGAGCACTGGAAGGCGCGCTTCGGGCTGGGTTTCGTCATCCTGCTGACCCTGGTCTCGGCGGCGATCATGTTCCGCATCGCCGGATTGGGCGTCGGCACGGCGACGAGCGCCCTGCGCGGGCAGGCGGGGCCGGCGGATCGCCCGGCCGCCGCCGCCACGGCGCCGAGCGCCAGCGGGCAGCAACCCGGGAGCCAGCCGGCCGCGGCCGCGCAGGCCCCCGCGCCGCCGGCCGGGCCGGTGGCCACGGCGGCGGCGCCGGCCCAGGGCGCCGGTGTGCCGGCGGCGGTGCAGGCCACGGCCGCCGCCCAGCCGACGGCCGCCCAGCCCTCGCCCACCATCCGGCCCAACCAGCGCGAGCATACGGTGCAGGGTGGGGACACCCTGTTCGCCATCGCCCAGCGCTACGACACGACCGTCGACGCCATCGTGGCGGCGAACAACCTGCCCAGCCGCAGCGTCATCCTGCGGGTGGGGCAGGTGCTGGTCATCCCCGGCACGGGCTAGCGGCCGGGCGGCCCCTGGTACCCTCTCCTGCCGCTGAGTACAGGAGGAGCGTGGGGTATGCCTGAGACCACCGTCGGCTTCATCGGGCTGGGCAAGATGGGCCGGCCGATGTCGCGCAACATCATGAGCGGGGGCTACCCGCTGGTCGTCGCCAACCGCAGCCAGCAGGTGGTCCAGGAGCTGGCCGCGGAGGGCGCGACGGCGGCCGCGAGCGCCGCCGAGCTGGCGGCGAAGGCGGAGATCGTCTGCCTCTGCCTGCCCGTGCCGGCGACCGTCGAGGAGGTGGTGCTCGGTCCGGGCGGGGTGGCCGAGGGGATCAAGCCGGGGAGCATCGTCGTCGACTTCAGCACCATCGGGCCGGGCACCTGCCGCAGCGTGGCCCGGGCGCTGGAGGCGAAGGGCGTGGCCTACCTCGACGCGCCCGTCTCAGGGGGCACCACCGGGGCCGAGGCGGGCACCCTGACGGTCATGGTCGGCGGCGACCAGGCCGAGTACGAGCGGGCCCTGCCCGTGCTGCAGCGCGTCGGCAAGAAGATCGTGTACGCCGGGCCGGTCGGCGCCGGGGCGGTGGTGAAGCTGATGAATCAGCTCCTGGTGGGGATCAACCTGGCCGGCGCGGCCGAGGCCATGGTCCTGGGCACCAAGGCCGGCGTCGACCCCACCCTGCTGCTGGAGACGATCGCCTCGGCCACCGGCAACAGCTTCCAGCTCCAGCGCTGCTTCCCGGACATGGTGCTCAAGGGCAACTTCGACGCCATGTTCTCGGTCGATCTGCTGCACAAGGACCTCGGCCTCGGGGTGGAGGTGGGCAAGGAGAACCGCGTCCGCCTGCTGCTCGGAGCGCTGGCGGTGCAGGTCTTCGAGGAGGCCCGCGAGGCCGGCTTCGGCGAGCAGGACATCGCCGCCGTCATCCGGCCGCTCGAGGCCCTGGCGAAAGTGGAAGTGCGGGCCTGAGCGGGCCCGCCGGGCCGGGCCGGCGACGGCGCCCCGCCGCGCGCGCTCCGGCGCGGCGGGGCCCCCGGGGCAGGTTAGACTGATCCTGGATGTTCTGCCGGCACCTGACCCTGACCAACTTCCGGAACTACGTCCAGCTCGACCTCTCGCTCGCGCCGCACCTGAGCGTCTTCTGGGGGAACAACGGTCAGGGGAAGTCCAACCTGATCGAGGCCCTCTACCTGCTGGCCACCACCCGCTCCTACCGCACGGCGGCGGAGCGGGAGATGGTCAACTGGCACGCGGCCGTGCCACCGGTCTTCGCCCGCGTGGCGGCCGACGTGCAGCGCCACCCGACGCCGCAGCGGCTGGAGGTCATCCTGGCCGAGACGCCGGGCTCGGCGGCCGGCGAGGGGCGGCCCCCGCCGGGAGTGGGCCAGCCCCCGGCCAGCTCCGTGCGCCGCCGGGTGCGCATCAACGGCCAGCACCGCCAGCCGGCTGAGCTGCTCGGCCACCTCAACGTCGTCCTCTTCTCGCCCGAGGACGTCGAGCTGATCGCCGGCCCGGCGGCCGTGCGGCGGCGCTACCTGGACATCACCCTGTGCCAGGTGGACCACGTCTACCTGCGCACCCGGAACCGCTACGAGCGGGTGCTCCAGCAGCGCAACGCCCTGCTGCGCGAGGCGCGCGAGCGGGCGGTGCGGGCGGACCAGTTCGAGTACTGGGACGTGCAGCTGGTCGAGCTGGGCTCCAGCCTGGTGGCGGCCCGGGTGCGGGCGCTGCACCTGCTCAACGAGTCCATCGCCGCCATCTCCCCCCGGCTGGCCGGCGACGCGTCGGGGCTGCGCGCCGAGTACCGCTCGAGCGTCGCCCTCGACGACGACGCCCCGGCCCTCGCCGCCGAGCGGGTGGCGGGCGCGGAGCCGGCGGAGGAGGGCGGGACGGCGCTCGCCCGGCTGCGCGAGCGGTTCGCCGCCCAGCTCGCCGCCGGGCGGGCGCGGGAGCGCCAGCAGGCGGTCACCCTCGCCGGGCCGCACCGCGACGACGCCGTCTTCTACGCCGGGGCGATCGACCTGCGCACGTTCGGCTCCCGGGGGCAGCAGCGCTCGGCGGCCCTGAGCCTGAAGCTGGCCGAGGCCGAGCTGATGCAGCGCTACACGGGGGAGCGCCCCCTGCTGCTGCTGGACGACGTCATGTCCGAGCTCGACCCGCGGCGCCGGGGCTTCCTGCAGGAGATGGTGCTCGAGCAGCGCGAGCACCAGGGCCAGGTGCTGGTCACGGCGACCGAGCTGGCGCCGTTCGGCGCGGGCTTTCTCGATCGGGCGGACGTCTATCAGGTAGAGGCCGGTGCGGTGACCAAGGGGGCGACCGGGTCAGACCCGGGGGCCCGCCTGACCGGCTAGATTGCTACGATGGGAGCAGCGTAATGTCGTTTCGCCGCCTCGGAGAGATCATGCCGCAGACGCTCGAAGGCATGGGGCTGTTGCAGCGGGTGCAGGCGATGCGCGTCCTGCGCGCCTGGCCGCGGGTGGCCGGGCGGGCGGCGCCGGAGCTGGCCAGCGGCGCCCAGGCCGTCGAGCTGCGCGACGGGGTGCTCTCCGTCCGCGTCCCGGACGGGCCCCTGGCCCGGCAGCTGGAGCGGGCGGCGGCGGAGATCGTGCGGGGGTTGAACGCCGAGGTCGGCGAGCGGGCGGTAGAACGGGTGGTGCGGGTGCGGTGAGCGAGACCGAGTCCGGCGCCGCGGCGCCGGCGGCCGGGGTGGCGCCGGGCGATAGCCGGCGGGAGGCGCGGCGGCGGGAGCGGGAGCAGCAGCGCGAGGCGCAGGCCCGGGCCCGGCGCACGCTCGAGGCGCGCTCCCGGCGGCGGCGCCAGGCCATCTGGATCGGCGGCGCCCTGGCCGGCGTGGCCGCGATCGCGCTGCTGGCCTGGTGGCTGATCTCCCCCGGGGGGCGCTCGGACATCCAGACCTTCCCCATCCAGGGGGCGGTGCACGTGCCGCGGGGGCAGACCCACCCGCCGTACAACAGCACGCCGCCCACCTCCGGCTGGCACTACGCGGACGCGGTCGCCCCGCCGGGGATCACCGCCAGCCCGATCCCCAACGAGGTCCAGGTGCACAACCTCGAGCACGGGGAGATCATGATTCAGTACGACTGCCCGAGCGGCTGCCCGGAGACGGTCGCCGCGCTCGAGGCGATCGTCCGCACCTACCCCAAGAAAGTGGTGCTGGCCCCGTACCCGGGGATCGGACGCCCCATCGCCCTGACCTCCTGGGGCAAGCTGGCTTACCTCGACCGGGTGGACGAGGCCTTCGTCCGGCGCTTCATCGCCGAGCAGAAGAACAAAGGCCCGGAGGTCTTCCCTGACTAGCCCGCAGGGGCGGGGCGCCCTCTGGCTCTGGGCCGGCGCCGGGGTGGTGCTGGCCCTGTACCTGCTGCTCTTCGTCCGCGGGCTGTCCTGGCAGTGGGCCGAGGTCTTCGCCGGCCGGGGGGCCCTGCCGCCGCCGGCGGTGGGGGCGGCCGTGCCGGCGGTGCAGCGCGGCCAGCCGGCGGCGGCCGGCGCAGCGGCCGGCCCAGCGGCCGGCCCAGCGGTCGCCCCGCCGGCCGCCGCCCCGAGCGCGCCGCAGTCGAAGACGCCCCTGCCGCCGAGCGACGCGCCGCCGCCGCGCAACGCGACGGACGGCTACGGGGTGAGCTACGACGCCGCGGGCGTGGCGGTGATGGGCATCGACACAGACACGGGGGGCGTCTACAACGTGCCGCCGGGCCGCCAGGTGCGCATCGGCGGCCCCGGGGGGCGCCTCTACGACGTCCTGCCGGGGGGCCAGCTCAGGCCCGCCGACCGCGTCAAAGAGTGGCCGGGCTGAGCCGCCGATAGCGTTCGAATCGTGCAGATGTGTGCTCTTACGGCAACAGTTGGAGAGCACTAGTTAAGAGGATTCTGCACGAATCCCAGAGAGCGCCACGATATACTGGCAGCAACGTAGACCGGCAGCGGCGGGGGCTGCTACCTGTCCGGCGCGCGCGCGAATCGCCGCGCCGGTGGCCCCCCACAGAGCACCCGAGAGGCCACACGGCATGGTAGTGATCGAGAAGTTCACCGGATTCTTTGCCCGCCACTGGCGAGCGCTCTTGGTCTGGCTCGTCCTGCTGGCGGCGTTCTTCTTCTGGTTCATCCCCAACGCCGAGACGGCGATGCCGTACGTGCTCTACGGCGCGTACCTGCTCTTCCAGCTGATGTTCGCCGTCATGTTCATGATCATCCAGTTCGCCGCCCTGTTCTGGTTCCTGGGGCGGGGGCGGACGTACTGGGTGATGCCGGGCGAGACGGGGATCACCTTCAAAGACTACCGGGGCCAGAAGGACGTCCTCGAGGTCGCCACCCGCTGGGTGACCCTGCTGCGGGGGGTCAAAGAGTTCAAGCGGATGGGCGGTGAGGTCTCTAGGGGCCTGCTGCTGGTCGGCCCTCCCGGCACCGGGAAGAGCTACCTCGCCCAGGCGATCGCGACCGAGGCCGGCGTGCCCTTCGGCTACACCTCAGCCGCCTCCTTCCGGGCCATGTTCATCGGCATGGACGTGATGATCGTCTGGAACCTCTACCGCAAGGCGCGCAAGCTGGCCGAGAAGCACGGCGCCTGCATCCTCTTCCTGGACGAGATCGACGCCATCGGCGCCTCCCGTGGTGGCATGGGCGGTGGCATGGGCATGATGGGCGGGCTGATGGGTGGCAGCGGGGCGCTGAACCAGCTGCTGATGGAGATGGACCCGCCCCGGCTGAACGAAGGCTGGAAGAAGCGCATGCTGCGCCGGCTCGGCCTGCACAAGAAGCCGGCCGTGCGCCCCAACGTGGTCACCATGGCCGCGACCAACATCGTGAACGTGCTCGACGCCGCCCTGCTGCGGGCCGGCCGCTTCGACCGCAAGCTGACCATCGACAAGCCGGACGAAGAGGGCCGCAAGGACGTCATCGAGTACTACCTGGCTAAGGTGCGCCACGAGGACATGCCGCTCGACCGCATGTCGAGCGACACCATCGGCTACACCCCGGTCGAGATCAAGTACGTCATCAACGAGGCGACGGTGGTGGCCCACTTCAACGGGCACGACGCCGTCTCCTACATGGACTTCACCGAGGCGCGCGAGGCGCACGAGTTCGGCATCAAGCAGCCCATCCGGGGCATGAAGCTGGAGGAGAAGCGCCGCCTGGCCTACCACGAGGCGGGACACGCCTTCGCGATGGCCATGCTCTCGCGCGAGACCTTCCGGATCTCCAAGGCGACCATCCTGCGCCAGGGCGGCACGCTGGCCATGGTGGCCTACAAGCCGGCCGAGGAGCGGGTGACGCAGACCCGGGAGGAGCTGCTGGCCGATATCCAGGTCTCGCTCGCCAGCCGGGCGGCCGAAGAGCTGTTCCTGAACACCCAGATGAACGGCTTCTCCGGCGATCTGCAGCACGCCACCTGGGCCGCCCAGGCGTACCTGGGGATCTTCGGCATGGGCGGGTCGATGTACTCCTACCTCGGCTTCGGCAACTCGCTGACCGGGATGCCGGACAAGCGCCGGGTGGAGGAGCTGCTGGGCGACCTCTACCAGCGGGTCAAGACGCTGCTCTCGCTGCACGCGGAGACCGTCCACGCCATCGCCCAGGCCCTCATCGCCAACGGCGAGCTGATCGGGGACGACGTCCTCCGGATCGTGGACGAGAAGGAGCGCGAGCGCCAGAGCCAGGACGTCATCGGCCGCGAGGACACCCGCCGGCTGGCCTTCAACGAGGCCGGGAAGGCGGTGGCCGAGGCCCTGCTCGTCCCGCGGCGCGAGGTGCAGCGGGTGTCGATCGTCTCCTCGGCCGAGCTGGACAGCGTCAACGAGCTGCGCCCCCTGATCGAGTTCCAGACCTACTCGCGCGAAGAGGTGCTGGCGGAGATCAAGATCCGCCTCGCCAGCCGGGCGTCCGAGGAGCTGTTCCTGGACACCGTGCTGGACAAGTCCGCCGGCGACATCAAGCGGGCGCGCGAGCTCGCCCGGTACGTCATCTCCTACATGAATCCGGGCGACGCCCTGTTCGTGCCGGATACCGAGATGGAGGTGGAGTCGAACGGCCACGCGACCATGGTCTCGCGGCTGACTCCGGCCCCCGCGGGTGAGGGCACCGGCGATCCGCAGCCCCCCGAGCCGGCGCCTCCCGGCCCGATGAACCCGCTGGCCCAGATGTCCGTGGTCAGCGAGAGCGGCGACCGGCCGGCGCGGGTGCGGATGGACGAGCGCACCCGGCGCGAGGTCGACGGACTGCTGCGCGAGCAGTACGACTCGGTCAAGGCGCTCCTGCTGGAGAACCAGGTGGAGGTCAACCGTCTGGCCCGGGCGCTGGCCGAGAAGGGCGAGCTAGAGGCCGAGGACGTGCGCCGCCTGCTGAACGGCAAGCTGCCGCCGCGGACGATGGACGCCGTTATGTCCCCTGAGCCGCCGCCCGTCGAGGCGATGATCCCGGCCACCGCCCCCTCGACCAACTTCGAGTAGCCCCGGGG
>DATLLM010000093.1:0-4534 GCA_035537855.1 Chloroflexota bacterium
CATCCCCACCGTGCTCCCCTCCCGCGAGGCCCCCGGCGGCTTCGCCCCCAACCGGCCGTGCCTGACCCTCGCCCAGCTGCGTGAGGCCCACGGCGAGCCCCCCTGGTCGCACCGGGTCATCGCCAACGAGCGCTACATGACCAACCTGATCTACGCCCAGCCCGCACCCGTCCCGGCCGGCCACTGGCACTCGGACTGCGACGAGTGGTGGATGATCCGCGAGGGCGAGCTGGAGTGGGTCTTCGACGGGATCGGCACGCACCGCGTCACGCGCGGCGACTTCGTCTGCGCCCCCGTCGGCTACCTGCACCGCATCCACGTGGTGGGCGACGCCCCGGGCATCCGCATGCCGACCGTGCTGCCCAACGTGCCCCACCCCGGCCCCGACGTCTACGGCTACGCCCGCCGGGGCATCCCCGGCTTCCCCTGACCGCCCCGGACCGCCCTATCGCGCACACGAGGCCACCAGCATGATCGTCGACTCGCACTGCCACGCCTGGCGCACCTGGCCCTACCGGCCGCCCGTGCCCGACCCCGAGAGCCGGGGCACCGTCGAGCAGCTGCTCTTCGCGATGGACGGCGCCGGGGTCGACCGGGCGGCGGTCGTCTGCGCCCGCATCGACCACAACCCGGACGACAACGACTACGTCGCGGCCGCCGTCGGGCGCTTCCCGCAGCGCCTGTACATGCTCGCGGACGTCGACTGCTCCTGGACGGAGACGTACCACACCCCCGGGGCGGCCGGGCGCCTGACCGAGACGGCCGAGCGCTACCCCCTGGCCGGCTTCACCCACTACGTCCGCGGCGATGACGACGGCTCGTGGTTCACCTCGGACGAGGGCCTGGCCTTCTTCCGAGTGGCCGAGGAGCGCCGGCTGCTGGTCAGCCTGTCCATGCCCGCCCGGCTGCAGCCGGCCCTGCGCCGCCTGGCCGAGCGCTTCCCCAGCGTCCCCTTCCTCGTCCACCACATGGGCGGCCCCAAGTCGACGGAGCCCCCACCCTACCCCCTGCTGCGCGAGATCCTGGCCTCCGCCGCCGTGCCCAACATCCGCATCAAGCTCTCCGGGTTCCACTACGCCGCCCCGGTAGCCTGGGAGTACCCCTACCCGGACTGCGCCTGGCTGGTGCGGGCCCTCTACGAGCACTTCGGCCCGGAGCGCCTGCACTGGGGCTCGGACTACCCGGTGGTGCGCCAGGCCATGACCTACCGCCAGTCCCTCGAAGCGGTGCGCACCCACTGCCCCTTCATCCCCCCGGAGCACAAGACGCGCATCCTGGGGGACTCCCTCGCCGACCTGTTCGCCTCGCTGAAGTAGCAAGAGCGGGAGCGGGAGCGCCCGTAGAGCACGAAGAGGACCCTTGTACGCACGGGGGCGCCCGTAGCGGGCCGCCGCCAGGGGGCCGCGGGCCGCGCCGTCCACGGCCGGGAAAGCGGCTGTGAGGCGCGGCCGCGCGGGTTTGCCCGGGCGCTCGGACCGCCGGGATGTGGGTGAGACGCGAGCGGCGCCGTTCGGCAGCGGGCCGCGCCGTCCCGGACTCGCGGGCGTCGAGCGCGCCAGAACGCGGCCCCCTGGCCGCGGCCCCCAACGAGCCGCCCTCGCGCAGAGTCGCGTCCTTCGTCCTCTCCGGCTGGACCGCCTTCCCCTTCCCGGGCCGCCCCCGCGGAACGGGATCGGGCGCTCCGGATGCTGCCCTTTCAGAGCACGCGCTCGGTGGTCTTGAAGTGCAGCTTGGCCAGCTGGCCGAGGGCGTCCGCGCCGCGCGCCGCGACCAGCGCCCGGGCGACCGCCTCCACCTGAGAGGAGGCGCCCTTGGGCAGCGGCGTGCCCAGGCGCCGCCCGGCCTCCTCCATCCAGCCCAGGAAGCGGTCGCGGGCCAGCACCGAGGCCGCTGCCACCGCCAGATTGGCCTCGGCCCGGGGCATCTGCACGATGTTGAGGTGCCCCGTGGCCGCCCGCCCTTGCAGGCGGGAGCTGATGTAGCGGGCGTCGGCGAACTGGTCGACGATCACGTTGTCGCAGGGGACGCGCTCCAGCACCGTCTCGATCGCCCGGGCGTGGCCCCAGGCCAGCAGGGTGTTCAGGTTCTTGCCCTCCCGCCGGAACTGCTCGTAGAGGGCGTTGTAGCGCTCGGGCGAGAGCAGCACCTCGGCGTAGCCGGGATCGCAGACGACGCGCACCTCGCCGGCCAGGCGCCGGTTCTGAGCGTCCGTGAGGCGCTTGCTGTCCTGCACGCCGAGCGCCTCGAGCAGCCCCAGGATGCGATCGTCGGCGTAGACGGCGCAGGCCACGAGCGGCCCGAAGTAGTCGCCCTTCCCCGATTCGTCGCTGCCGATCCAGGGGGAGTCGAACGGCCGGGTGACGTCCACCCCGCTGCTGCCCCCTCGCGGGCCGCCCGGACGCGCGCCCGGGCGGCCGGCCGCCGGCGCGCCGGGCTTCGCCGCCGTCCCCGGGACGGCGCCGGCCCCGGTGGCCGCCGCGGTGAGCGATTCCAGCAGCGGGCCGGGGCGCCCCCCCACCAGCAGCAGGGTGCCGTTGGTGTACTGCTTGACCACCACCCGCTCGCCGCCGGCGGCGAAGTCCAGCCGGTAGGCGCAGGACTGCTCCGGGCGCTCCGTCCAGCCGTCGCGCGCCCGCAGCGCGGCCTCCACCCGGCGGCGCGCCGCCGCATCGGCGACGGCGTAGCGGCGCATGCCGGCGGTGGCCGCTCCGGTTGATGTGCTCACCATGCCAGACTCAACGGCCGGCGGGGGCGATCAGGAGAACCGGGTCAGGCCTTCCAGGGAGACGTTGGTCACCGGCAGGGCAGGCAGGACGACGTAGCGCGGGCTCGTGGCGTCCGCGGTCGCGGCTTCGGGGGGGGCGAAGACGGCCTGGGGGGCGTCCGGCCGGGACGCACCCACCGGCCAGACCCAGGCGGCCGCCGAGCGCGGCTCGACGGCGATCTCCACCTGCAGGCGCCCCCCGCCGGGCGGGGTGGCGCTCTCGTCCAGAGAGCGGTCCTCGAGCACGGCGCCGCCGCGGCGGTACTGCAGGTGCCAGCGCTCGCCGTCCCAGAGCAAGGCGAACCCGGTGGTGCGCCCGGCGTCGGCGATCCACACGGCGCAGGGCGATCCGGCCGCGGGCGGGGCGACCTCCAGGTGCAGGGACAGATCCGTGGCGATGTAGCCGCTGGCCGAGCGCAACCCGGCCGGCGCCACCGGCTCGAGGGCGGGGCTGGCCGCCGCCGCCCCGGCGACGGCGCCGGAGGTCGCGCCGCCGGCGCCCCCGGCGCCCCCGGCGCCCCCGGCGGCCGGGAGCGGGGCGGCGGCCGGGCCCGGGCCCGGGTCGAGCGGCACCCAGCGCCCGGCGGTGGAGTGGGGCACGGCGGGGACGCGCGGCCCGGAGGCGACCGGCGCGGCGTCGGCGATCATCCGCCGCTTGGCGGCCGGGACGGCCGGGGCCGGCAGCGCCGGCAGCGCCGGCCAGGGCTCGTCGTCGCCGACCGTATCCGTCGGCGGCCCGGAGACCAGGGGCAGGATGGCGGCCGTCGCGTCGCGCCGGAGCCCGTCCAGTCCGCTGACCAGGGGCACCGGCTCGTGCGGCGCCTCGCGCACGGCGGCGACGGCCAGGTCGTCGAAGAAGAACAGGCGCCAGTCGGCGGTCCCGGAGAGGATGAAGTAGTAGAGCGCCCGGACGTACGGCAGCCGGGCGACGGTGCGGGTGAAGCGGGCGTACTGCCGGGCCCGCGCCGCCGGGGGGACGCCCGGGGAGTTGTTGCCCGCCTCCGTCACCAGCAGGGGCAGGTTGGGGAAGCGCCGGTGGTACTCCACCAGCTTGAGCGCCCGGTGCGGGTCGAGCATCTCCCGCTCGTCCGTCCAGTAGGCGTGGACGCCGAGCCAGTCCGAGGCCTCGATGGCGGCGGCGTTGGCGTCCAGCCACTCCAGCTCGCGCTGGTCGACGGCCAGCCCGGGGAAGCCGTAGCGCAGCTCCGGTACGGCCGCGCGCAGGGCGCCGAGGGTCTCCAGATACCAGGCGGCGAAGGCCGTCTCCGCGCCGGGGTGCAGCTCGAGATTCGGCTCGTTGCCGATCTCCACCCAGGGCGAGAAGCCGGCGTCGACCAGGGCGCGCAGGCGCGGGGCGTGGAAAGCGGCGAAGTCCGCCGGCGGGGGCAGCTCGTTCCAGGGGCTGTCCAGGCGGACGGTGAAGTCCAGGCCGGGATTGTCCCGGCGCAGCCGGGCGTAGTCCGCCGGCCGGTGGTAGCTCATCATCTTCACCCCGCCGAAGTGGCCGTCCACCATCCGGCCGAAGTCGGACTCCTCCCACATCCGGTTGGGGGAGTGCACCCCGGCGGCGAGCGGCGGCGTCCCGGCCGCCGCCCGCGCGAACGGCGGCGCCACCCCCGCCGGCGGCGGCGGGACGAGCAGCAGGACGAGCAGCACCACCCAGAACAGGGGCTTCATCGGGAAGCGCAGGGAGCGTAGGCAGCGCGGGGAGGAGCGGGCGCCGGGATCGCGTTCGCGGCTGCGTTCGCGTCCGGGGCGCAGACATTCTAG
>DATLLM010000094.1:0-2772 GCA_035537855.1 Chloroflexota bacterium
CGTCCGCGGCGATCATACGCGGGTGGGGTGACCCGCGTCGCAGCGGTTCGCCCCGAGCCCATCCGAGGGGGGCGCCGCCAAGGTCCGGTGTGCCCCCGCCCTTCTGGCCCACGGCCACGGCTTCCCGCGCCTCTGCCCCCCGGCTCGGCCCCACGACAAGCCGACAGGAGGTGGACGCCATGGTGGCGCCGCTTGGACACCTTATCCCCGGATTAAGGCGCGTGTCCCCTGGGGCGGGCATGCGGGTCCATCACGCCCGTTGGGGTGACATCGGCTCCGGCAGGGTGAGGGCGCCGATTTGGCGGGCCAAGCCGACCCAGTCCCACGACGCGCGGTGCTCCACGATCCGACCCCCGGCGATCCGGTCGAAGGTCATCCCGCTCTCGCGGACGGTCGCCCCGGTCGGGGACACGCCCATGGAGACGCCGAACGCGGTCCACGCCCAGACACCCGTGTGGGTGGCGTGCCAGGTGTAGCGGGTGGCCACCCAGTCGCCCTCCGCGACCATCGTCTCCACCGTGGCGCGGCCGTCGGGGAACGCCGGGTGCAAGGCGGCGGCGAACCGCCGCTCGCGGGCGGCCTGCTCCGGGAGGAAGAGCTCGTCGGCGACCTCCGCCCGCTGCGCGTTCCAGAACTCGTCCCAGTAGCGACGGACCAACGCCTTGTTTGCCTCCGTCGACACCGCCGGCCTCTCCCGGCGCCGCGCCTGGCCCGCGGTCGCCAAGGCGCAGCGTAGAGCAGGCGCCGAGCCCCAGCAACCGACGCCCTAGCGCACCGCCATGTCTTATGCGCGTTAGGCCCCACTATGGTGCGCGATCCTGCTGGCGGTGGCCGCGGAAAACGGGGGTTCCGCGGCCTACGGCGCCGGCGTGGCGCGCCACCGGCCCCGGTGCAGCACCTCCGCGCTGGGCCGGCGCCCGCGCTTGAGCGAGCCCGACGGGAGGTCGTGGGGCTTGGGGTAGCCGACGGCCACGGTCCCGATCGGGTGGAAGGCCTCGGGGATGCCGAAGGCCGCGCGCAGGGCGCCGAGCTGGGCCGGGGCCACGCCGACGAACAGCGCCCCGAGCCCCGCGTCGACCGCGGTGAGGAGCATCAACAGGGCCGCCATGCCGGTGTCGATGTCCCAGTAGGGGACCGGCCACCGGCGCTCGTCGCGGTCCGTCCACCCCTTGTCCGGCTCGGCGTAGCGCTCCAGATACGCGGCCTTGTGGGCGAGGCAGACCACCAGGAGCGGGGCGTTGAAGAGCTCCGGCCAGGGGGCGGCGGCCCGGTCGGCCGGCCCGACAGCGTCCCAATACCGGGCGGTCTCGTCGTAGCCGTCGAGCACGAGGAAGGCCCAGCCCTGACTGTACCCGGCCGAGGGGGCGCGTTGGGCGTTCCGCAGGATGCGCTCCACGACCGCCGGCGGCAGGGTCCGCCGCTCGAAGCTGCGCACCATGCGGCGCTTCCGGACGACCTCCTGGAACTCCATGGCGCCTCCTCCGAGCCGGCGGGCGCACCCGGCCGGGCGGCCCGATCGCGCGATGACGGACCGAGTCCCCACCGGGCGCCGCCACGGCAGCATAGCCCGGGTGGCGAGCGCGTCAAGTCGCGGCGGCCGGGTGCGCTGCGGCGTCGCTGGCCGGCGTGCTTGGCTTACGGAGGCCGTATGCCTGGCCACACGAGGGTACGCCAGTACGGCAAGAAACGATGTCGCAGTCACCCGGCTACCGACTCGGCCACCGGGGGGATCCGCCCGGGAGTTCCAGGGGACGGGGCCGCGGGCCGACCACCGCCCCGATGCCTCTACAACATCACGCCAGGAGAGGCCATCGCTGCGTCTCAACCGGAACCCCCTTGGGGAGATCGACCCCAAGGGGCACCGCGGCGCCCCCTCCGGGGCTGCCCGAGCCCCCGCCGGAGGCGCGGAGGGCGCCGCCGACGGCGGCAGGGAGGGGTGACGGACGGCGGAGGGTCAGCCGGCAGGCGCCCGCCCTCCGTCCGCTCCGTCGCCCGAGGCGGAGCAGGACCACGCCGGCCCGGAAGCCCGCGCAAGGGCGCGGAGCGCCGAGCGGAGCGAGGGGACCCTTGGCGGGCGCTCCCGGCGTGGTACGCGGTGGGGGCCGCGCGGGTCTGCCCGGTGCCAGGGTGCGCCCGCGGTGGGGCACCGCTCGCACGCCCGGCCCGTTCGGCAAGGCTTCCCCCTGGCTCGCTGCGCTCGGCCGTACCTGCAAGGCCCTCAGGGCGTGCTGCGCTGCGTGGTGGGCGACGGGCGGACGGACGGGCCCGGACGCGGTCCCGCCCGCCGCCGTCGCCGCGGGCGCCCGACGCCGGGTGCAGTCCGCGGGGGGCCCCCCCGCGGGGGCAGGGGGCAGAGTCCCCGGATGCAAACGCGGCGCGCGCGGAGCGGGGCTGGGGCGCTGGGAGTACCACACGGCTCAGGCGACGTGAGAGGAGGCGGTCGGCTGGCGGGTCACGCTGACGGACGGCACGACTGTCGACGGCCTCGACGGCATCCTCAATCGGTACGGCGCGCAGGGCTGGGAGCTCGTCGGCATCCTCGACGACGAGCGGCGGGGGGTCAGCGCCGCCACGGCCGAGACCGTGCTGATCGGTATCACGCTCGTGCTGAAGCGCCCCGCCTGAGCCTCCGGCTCCCGCGACTCGTCACCTCCGCAGCGGGAGCGCGACCGAGGTGGCGGGGCGGCGGCGCGACCGTGCGGGCAGAGGGTGCGTCACCCTCCGCCGGGCGGAGCCGTCCGCCGCCCCGCCGCGCCGCAGCACGGCCGCCGC
>DATLLM010000095.1:0-3647 GCA_035537855.1 Chloroflexota bacterium
GCCTGGGCCCAGTGCTCCACCAGCTTGCCCCCGGCCAGGCGGTGGACCGAGATGCCGGCGATCTCGATCACCTTCCCGTTGGGCGGGAGGCCCAGGATCGCGCCCCGGAACGTGCCCCGGCCGAGCAACCGCGTCACCACCGTGTCCCCCTCCGCGATCTGGTCCTGGATGACGTGGACCGTATCGGGGAACGCCTCCCGCAGCGCGACGTTCGCCTGGCGGACGCCCTGGTTGCCGGCGGGCATCCCCGGCAGGGGGGGATTGTGGTCGACGTAGTCGGGGGCGCACAGCTCCTCGACGATCGCCAGGTTGCCTTTGTCCGTCTCCGCGAACCAGCGGCGGACGATGGCTTTGTTCTCTTCCGGTGACATGGTCGCCTCCCGAGCTCGCGTGGCCCGCCGCCTCTCCGCTGCCCGACCCGAGCGGGAGTCTCGTCCGGGCGGGGCCGCCCACCGGCCCGCCGCCCGGCGGTGGGGCGCTCCGGCGGATCGAGCGCCCCGCCGTAGCGTGGCCAGTCCGGACGGCCGGCACCACGAAGTCCGGGCACAGTTCGGGCACAGCTCCACGCGCGGCCGCCAGGTGGCGGGCAGGAGGCAGGAGCGGGGCCACGCCCGCGCCGCCCGACGCCGAGCGCGTCCGGGCGCTGCTGGCCGCGTCGCAGGCGGCCGGCGACCCGCTCCACGCGCTGTGGGTTACCGCGGCGGCCACCGGCGCGCGGGTCGGCGAGCTGACGGCCGTGCGGTGGCGCGACCTGACGCTGGACGGGCCCACCGGCCGGGGCGCCCTGCGCATCGAGCGCACGCTGCTCACCGTGCGCGCGGGTCAGCCGGTCTTCGGCCCGCCCAAGACCGAGGCGGGGCGCCGCGAGGTGGCCCTCCTCCCGCCGGCCGTCGCGACGCTCCGCGCACTCCGGGCGGCCCGCAGCGCCGAGGCCCTGCAGACGAGAGGCCGGCGACCGACCGGCGACGCGCTCGTGTTCCTCGGGGCCAGGGGAGGGGCCCTGGACCGGAAGGCGGTGGCGCGGGCGCTCGCGCGGGCCTGGGACCGGGCCGGCGGCCGCCGCAACCACGGCTGGCGCTTCCACGATCTCCGGCACTACAGCGCGACGCGGATGCTCGAGGCCCACGTCGAGCCCCAGACCGTGGCGGCCGTCCTCGGCCACAGCCGCGTCAGCACCACGCTCGACCTCTACGCCCACCCGCGCCCCGAGCGCGTCGAGCTCGCCGTCGACGCCCTGGCCGCGGCGCTCGCCGGCGCCGCCCCCGCCGCGGGAGGGGCCGGGTGAGCCCCGGGCGCGGCGCGGCGGGGCCGCATCGGACGGGAGTTTCGGGCGGCGTACCGGGGAGACACCGGGGAGCGGCGGCCAGGTTCAGGGGTCGCTGTTCTCTGGTAGGGGGCGGCGCCGCCACGGAGTACCTGATAGAGTGGCGGCCGCCTAGCGGGGCCGCGGAGCCCCCGGCGCCAGGGGCAGGAGGTTCTGATGAGCGAGGGGCAGCTGAGCGGTAAGGTGGCCATCGTCACCGGGGCGGCGCAGGGCATCGGCCGGGCGATCGCCCGGCAGCTGGCGCAGGACGGGGCGGCCGTGGCCGTCGCCGACCTGAACCGTGAGGGCGCGGACGCCGTCGCCGCCGAGATCGAGCGCGCCGGGGGCACGGCCGCCGGGATGTGGGTGGACGTCGCCGACGAGCCGAGTCAGCGGGCCCTGGTGAGCGACACCGTCGGTCGCTTCGGGCGCCTGGACGTGATGGTCGCCAACGCCGGCATCGTCCAGGTCAAGACGCTGCTGGAGATGTCCGTCGAGGACTGGGACCGCATGTTCGCCGTCAACGTGCGGGGCGTCTTCCTCTCCTTCCAGGCCGCCGCGCGGCAGCTGGTCGCCGCGGGCCAGGGCGGGCGCCTGCTGGCCACCGCCTCGATGGCGGCCAAGTCCGGCTCGCCCTTCCAGAGCCACTACCAGGCGAGCAAGACCGCCCTGATCGGGCTCGTGCGCAGCGTCGCCTGGGAGCTGGGGGCGAACGGCATCACCGTGAACTGCTACTGCCCCGGGATCGTGGATACGGACATGTGGCGCTACATCGACCGCGAGCGGGGCCGCCTGCTGGGCCGCGAGCCGGGCGAGCTGTTCAAGGAGATGGCCGGGCGCTCGCCGCTGGGGCGCACCGAGGTCCCGGAGGACGTCGCCCCCCTGGTCAGCTTCCTGGCCTCGGAGGGGAGCCGCTACATCACCGGCCAGGCGATCAACGTCTGCGGCGGCGTCGTCATGTGGTAGCCGGCCGCCGTCCGCTCCCCGTCGGTCGGGGCGGCCGGGGCGGCCGGGTCAGCAGTCGGACGGCGGCTTTCGCCCCTGGAGGATGTTCCCCATCCACTGCAGCGTCTCCCGGTAGCTCACCTGGCGGGTGAGCACGTGGGGGATGTCCTCGAACGTCAGGTAGGTGGCGATCCCCCCGGCGTCGCAGACGGCGCGCAGGTAGGCGTGGGAGGTCTGGGGGCGCACGATGGTGTCGGCCATCCCCTGCAGGAAGAGCACCGGCACGTCCTTGGGGCCGGGGTCGGCGCTGTTCTGGTCGAGCAGCCCCTTGATCACCGGGAACTCCTGGGCCAGTCGCCCGCCGCGCAGGGCGTCCAGGAACTCGGGGCGGTAGATGGCCCGCGGGTCGTCGCCGTAGTAGCCCGGCACCTCGTCGATGCACATCGTGGTCACGTCCTCCTCCAGGGTGGGCATCCAGCGGGGGAGGAGGTAGCGCGCCGGATCGACCTTGTCCGCGCCGTAATACTTGCTATACGCGTAAAGCAAGTAGGGACCCAGGGAGGGGAACTCGGTAAAGAGGGTGGACACGTCCCCCCGGCCGCCGTAGGCGATGGCCCCCTTCACCGCCAGCTCCGGGGCGTAGCGGGGGGCGTAGTCCCGGGCGACGAACGCGGCGTGCCCTCCCTGGGAGTAGCCGGCGAAGAAGACGGCGTTCTGCGGCCGGGCGCCGCCGGCGACGCCGCCGGCCCGGAACAGCTGGTTCGTGGCCCGGGCCGCGTCGAGCAGGACGTGGGCGTGCATCTCGGCGACGTAGTAGTACTGGTGCCGGGCCTGGTCGTCGAAGCCGGCGTAGTCCGGCATGACCGCGATGTAGCCCCGCGAGGCGTGGGAGAGGAGGTGGGCCTCGAAGTCCCCCCAGTCCCGTTCCAGGGGCTGCTCGCGGGAGGGGGCGCAGTCCGCGCCCAGGCCGGTGGTGCCGGCGGCGAAGACGTACAGCGGCAGCTCGGCCGTCTCCTGGAGCCGCGGCACGAGCACCTGGGCGGTGACCGGCAGGGCGTTGCCCAGACCGTCCGTGGTGATGAAGCGGACGCGGTACCAGTCCACCGCGTACTGCGCCGGCAGGGCGTTGCCGTAGACGTAGAAGTGCCTCGTCGCCGCGTCCGTGTCCGCCGGCGAGACCGTGCCC
This sequence comes from Chloroflexota bacterium, assembly GCA_035537855.1. GTDB lineage: Bacteria > Chloroflexota > UBA11872 > UBA12225 > UBA12225 > DATLLM01. Next base: position 3,435 of record DATLLM010000095.1, read on the forward strand.
ACCAGGGAGCGCTCGGTGATCGCGCCGGGCGCCGGGGCGGGCGCCCCGGGCGCCGCCGGCGCCGCCGGGGCGCCCGCCGGCTGGTTGGCCACGGCGGCGCTCGCCGGCCGGCCCGGCGCCTCGCCCCCGCCGAACGGGGCGCAGGCCGCGAGCAGCGGCCCGAGCAGGGCCAGGCAGAGCACGAGCGGGATGAACGGAATCGGGGACCAGGAG
>DATLLM010000096.1:0-5089 GCA_035537855.1 Chloroflexota bacterium
ACCCCTGGGACGGCGAGCGCCGATCCGGACGCCGGGGCGGTGGTCTGCGCGAGCAACAATTCGGTCACGGCGGCCGGCAGCGGGGACGCGAGCGCGACCGGATCGCAGGGCCAGTCGGTGATCGCCAACTCGCAGCTCTCGGTGGTCTCCGCCGCCGGCGGGACGGGCACCTCGACGGTGCAGAACGCCACCGGCTCGACGATCGACGACCAGGGCGCGGCCACGGGCCAGAGCGGCCTCGCCGGCGCCCAGGGTGGGTCGGCGACCAGCGCCCTGGCTGGCCCAGCCAACGCCCAGAATGCCTCGAACACGGCCGCCGTCTCAGGCAACGCCGGGGCGATGGGCCTTGCGGCGCAGAACGCGGTCACCCACGAATCCCAGGCGCTCGTCCAGGTCGGAGGCCCGAACGAGGGCTCGATCAACGTCCAGGCCGTGAGCACGGTCACCATCATCAACTCCGGCTCGGCCGCGGCCGCCTCCGGCAACGCGCTCGCCCGGGGCGGGGACGCCGGCCTCTACGTCGGCGTCGCTCCCGATGGCACCGCCCCGGCCGGGGCGGGGACGCCGGCCGCCAACACTACCCCGGGAGCGGGCGCGTCGGCGCAGACCACGTCGGTGGCCGGGCTCGGCCTGCAGGCGACCAACAACGGCCAGAGTACGGCCGTCGCCACCGTGCAGCTGGCGGGATACAACGGGCAGCTGCCGGCCGGGCAGGCGACGCCGACGGCGATCAACGTCAACCTGAACGTCAACGCCCAGATCGTCGCCGGTGGCGCGGCCACGGCCGTCTCGGGCGACGCCTGCGCCGGCACGCCGTGTCCGCAGGGCACGCCGGCGCCGCAGGGCACCCCAGGCGCCTCGAGCGGGGCGACCCCCGCGGCGCTGTCTACCCCGCTGGTGTCGGTGCAGAACCAGAGCACGACGCTCGCCGGCAGCGGCGACGCTCAGGCCCAGGGCCTGGCGGCGCAGAACTCGGTCAACACCAACGCCAACGTCGGCGTCCGCGTCGGCGGCGAGAACTTCGGCGCGATCAACGTCATCATCGAGAACGTCACCCGCATCCTCAACTCCGGCTCGGCCGTGGCGCAGACCGGCGACAGCGGCGCCACCGGCGGAGCGGCCGTGACCCAGCTCGGGGGCGGCGCAGCACCGGCCGGCGCCGGATCGGGCGGGACGTCGACGGCGGCGAACGCGGCCAGCGGCACCGCCGGCGCCGTCGGAGCGAACGTCTCCAACAACGTCTCCCTCCAGGCGGCCGCCGCCGTGCTGGTCAACGGGGACAACATCAACCCGATCAACATCTTCATCCGCGTCGGCACCCAGATCACCGTCTGGGGCTTCGGCCAGGCCACCTCCGGACAGGCAGCGGCCACCGGATCGCCGGCCACGTCGGGTGGGAGCGGTGTCAGCGGGGTGATCAACAACGCCGCCATCGCCGGCGCCGGCAGCGGAAACGCCACCGCCCTGGGCCTCAACGTGCAGAACGTCGTCAACCTGGCGGCGAGCGTGCTGGTGGACATCCGGGGCAACAACTACGGCGACATCAACATCCACATCCTCTTCGACACCCTGATCGACAACGCCGGCGCCGCCAGTGCGCGCAGCGGCGACGCGAGCGCTACCGGCGCGACGGCCGCCGTGAGCGGCGGTGGCTCCGGCGCTGCCGGCGGCGCCGGGAGCGCCAACCCGGCGGTGGTCGCCCGCGCCGCTTCCGGCGGCGCCGTCACCAGCGCGCGGACCGGGTCGGCATCGGCCGCCGGCGCCGGCCCCGCCGGCCAGGGCTCGGCGACGACCGCCTCGGCGGCGGGCATCGGCCTGAGCAACGACAGCGTCTCCCTGGCCGCGTCCGGCTCCGTCGTCACCACCGGCAATTCCAGCCAGCAGGCCTACTTCAACTCCCAGGTGGCGATCAACGACGGTTCGCAGCGCGGCGATCGCCTGGCGTCGAACTCCGTCACCGTCAACGCCTGCGCCTCCGGGCAGTCCACCTCCGCTCCCGGGTCGGCGACCACCGGCGTCCTCGGCGACGTCCCCGGCTCCGCCGCTGCGTCCGCTCCGCAGGCGACCTCCGCCTGCCCGACCCCGACGCCCGGTCCCGGCGGCTCCGGCGGCCTGACCGACCCGAACGGCCAGGGCAAGAACGGCCTCGACGGGATGGTGAACGACGGGACGCGCCTGTACACCCTGGCCGAGTACTGCGCCATCTACCCGGGCTCGCCCCCCTGCAAGCGGGTCGTGCTCCTGTACCCGCTTCCGGTGGGCAACCAGGTCACGGTCGATCCCTGGCTCTTCCCCCGCCGCGACCCCTGGCGCCTGCCGCTGCGCCGGCTGACCTACCCCAACGCCTCGTTCACCCAGGTCAGCGTCGACCCCTGGCTGAACGACGGGGCCGCCCTGCCCCCTATCCCCGGGATCGTCATGGGCAGCAGCGGGCCGCAGACGATCGAGGCCGTCTGGGACACCAACGGCGGGGCCGCGCTGCCGCCGGCCCCGGGGCAGAAGCGTCAGCCGGTGGCTGGCCCGGGGAGCGGGCCGCGGACGGTGGCTGCTCGTTCGGGCGGGACGTCCGGGCCGGGCGCCGGGGGCGACGTCGTACTGACCGCTCCGGATGCGGGCGACGACGGCCTGGCCGGCGAGCTGGTTGACATGGACATGTGGAAGACGCTGCCCGGCGACGCCGGCCGTCCGCTGCTGCCGTCCCAGCGCAAGGGTGCCGGCAGCGCCGGGTGGCCCTTCGGCGCCATCGGGGCCGGCGCCTTCGCCCTGCTGACCGCCGGGGTCGCCTCGAAGAAGCGCTCCCGGGTGTGGGCCATCACCGTGGCGCAACGCAGCCTCACCCACGCCCGCACCGCGTATGCGACCATGATCTCGTCACTCTCCCTGCTGCTAGCCTTCTTGTGGTGGAAGCGATAGCCATGATGAACGACCGTGACCGCACCTCCGTACGCGTCCTCGCCCGGGGCCGCATCCCCGCCCGTGTGCTGCTGGCTACGCTGATCGCCTTCGTCGCCTGGGTGGGAATGGCCGGGCCGTTCGCGCCGCCGGTGGATGCGCAGCAGGTGGTGACGGAGACCATTCCGGGCCGCGACAAGCTGCAGATCACCCGCCTGGTGGCCGACGCCGCCGGACCGGACGCGCCGGAGGGCTCGCTGCGGTTCGAGGCGACGGTGGACTACCAGCTGCAGACGGTGCAGCAGGGTTTCCTCCTCTGGCTGTTCTTCGAGGACGGCTCGAGCGATTCGACGGGGAACAGCGAGGAAGGCTTCGTCGTCCCCGGGGGCAGCAGCACGGTCAACCTGAGCAAGGTCTACACCCCCAAGGGGAAGCCCGAGAATGTGATCGTCTTGATCGGCCTGTTCCGCCCCGACAAGACGCTCGCCGCCTGGTCGGAGACCACCCCGCTGTCCATGGCCCCCCTGCCGGGGCGGGCCGCCTTCGCCGCCGCGATGGCCGCGCGCATCTCCGGTGACTACGCCAAGACGGTGGAGTCCCTCTCCACGGCGATCAGCCAGTCGCCGGCGAACGGCACCTACTACTACTGGCGCGCCGACTCCCAGGTGCGGCTGGGGCGCTACGACGCGGCCATCGCCGACTACAACAAGGCCCTCGAGCTGCAGCCGGGTGACCGGGCCAGCCAGCTCGGGCGGGGGGTCGCCCTGCTCTGGAAGGAGCAGTGGCAGCCGGCCATCTCCGACCTCTCGGACACCATCCAGAGCGCCCAGGCGCCGGACCTGCTCAGCGCCTGGGCCCTGCGCGCCCGGGGGGTGGCCCGCGCCGCGTCCGGTCAGGCGACCGGGGCCATCGCCGACTACCGGGGCTACCTGCAGCTCATCCCCAACGCCAGCGACCGCAAGGAAGTGGAGTCCTGGATCGCCGAGCTCACCACTCGCTAGATCCGGCTCCTCACGCGCCGTCCCCGCTGTGGCGGGGGCGGCGGCTGAGGACGGCGTAGCCGGCGGCGGCGGCGCGCCGGGCGAGCAGGTCGTTGCGGGCCTGCACCGTTGGCAGCCAGAGCGGCGCCCCGCCCGCCAGTAGCTCGCTCAGGCGCTGGTCGAGCTGCTCGACCGTGGCCTCGAGCAGGTCCCGGTGGGCGAGCTCGCGCCAGGTCTGGGCCTGCGGCTCCTCCCGCCCGACGGCGGCGTGGTCGGCGACGAAGAGCACCATCTCCTCCGTCGTCATCTCCGGTCCGCCGGTGGTGTGCCCGGCGATGGCCCGGCACCACACCTCCGGCAGGCCGAACTCCTCCCGGGCCACGATCGCCCCGAGCGGGCCGTGGAGGAGGCCGCGTTCGCCGGCGGCCCACTCGGGGAGGGTCAGTCCGGCGCGGGCGGCGAGGGCGGCCCACTCCGGCCGGTTGGCGCGGCAGACGTCGTGCAGCAGGCCGGCCCGGCGGGCCAGCGTCCCGTCCAGTCCCCACCGCGCGGCGAGCGATTCGGCCAGCTCGGATACCCGCCGGCAGTGCCAGAGGCGCTTGCGCGAGACGAGCGCTTCCAGGCGCCGCAGGATGTCCGCGTCGGCGGCGTCCGCGTCCTCGACCGGCGCCCCGTCCTCTCGCGGCGGATCGCTCACCGGTCGATGGTAGCATCGGTCGGTGACGGAGCAGAGCGCGGAGCGGAGCGGGGAGCAGGAGACGGTCGCGGCGGGCGTACGGCGCCCGCTCGCGGCGTGGCAGGAGCTGGCGGCGGCCGTCCTGGAGGGCGCCGGCGTGCCGGCGCCGGCGGCCCGGACGGTGGCGGCGGTGGTGGTGGAGTCGGAGGCGCGGGGGATCGAGTCCCACGGGCTGCGCATGCTGCCCGGCTACGTGACGCGCCTGCGCTCGGGCGGAACGAACCCGCTGGCGGCGCCGGAGGTGGTGCGCCAGGGCCCGGCGGTGGCGCTGCTGGACGGACAGAACGGGCTCGGGCAGCTCGTGGCCGTGCACGGGATGCGCCTGGCGATGGAGAAGGCCAGGGCGGCCGGGATCGGGGCGTGCGCCGCGTTCAACAGCAACCACTACGGCGCGGCGGCGCCGTACGCCCTGATGGCGGCGCGGGCCGGACTGATCGGGGTCGCCACCACCAACAGCGTCGCCGCCGTTGCCCCGCCGGGG
>DATLLM010000097.1:0-3108 GCA_035537855.1 Chloroflexota bacterium
TCCTGACCGCGCTCGCCGGCAGCGCCGCGCCTCCCACTCCCCGCCGCGTCAAGCGCTCCGGCCGGCGCGCCAGCCGACCACCCGCTGCGAGAGCCGCCATCTGCGCTCCTCCCTCTCGTGGTGCCGTTGCCCGCGTCCCGGCGCCGCTGGCCTGGGCGGTAGTCTAGGCCCCACCCGGGGGGCAGGCAAACGGGAGGCTCCCCGGCCCGGGCCCCGGCTCGTATCATCCGGCCGGTGACCGGCGTGCTGCGGGCCCTCTTCGCTCCTCAACACCGCGACGTGCGCCGGGCCCTGGCCTGGGCCGGCGGCCTGGCCCTCTACGGCAACGGCCTCAACCTCCTCGTCCTCGTCGTGCCCCCGCGCCGCCGGGCCGCCCTGGGCGTCGCCGGGCCCCTCGTCCTCAGCGGCGCCGTCCTGGCCTGGCACCGACTGGTGGAGCGCGGCCCGCTGCGCGACCTCGGCCTGCACCGGCGCGGCTGGCGGGGCGACCTCCTCTGGGGGGGCCTCGCCGGGCTGCTCATGGCCGCCCCCCCGGTGCTCTTCTTCCGGCCCCCCGGCGGGCGCCGGGCGGGGGTGCGCTTCGACGAAGTGGCCGGGATCGGCCGCGGGGCCCTCGTGCGCCGGCTCCTGCTCACCACCCCGATCCTGGTGGCCGGCGCCGAGGAGCTGGCCTTCCGGGGCTTCCTGCAGGGGCGCCTGCGGCGGGCCCTCCCCGGCCGCCCCGTCCTGGCCGTCGGCATCAGCAGTCTCGCCTTCGCCCTCTGGCACGTGGCGGTCAACGTGCGCACCCTGCGGGCGACCAACGTCGTCACCGCCGGCCTCGCCCCGCTGCCGGTGGCCCTCGCCGCCGGGCTCCTGGCCGTCTTCGCCGGGGGCGTCGTCTTCGGGGCCCTCCACGGCCGGGCCGGCGGTCTGGTGGGGCCGGTCGCCGCCCACTGGCTGGTGGACGCCGTGATGCTCCTGGCCCTGTCCGGACGGCGGAAGGCCGCCGGGACGCGAGCGCCCTGAGCGGGGCGGACACGTCGAGGGCGCGCCCAGCAGCGTCCGGCCGGCCCGGTGGGCCGGCTACCTCCGGCTACGCCGCCGGCGGCCGGGCGGCGACCGCCTCGATCTCGACGCGCCACTCGGGCCGCGCCAGGGCCTGGACCACGACCAGCGTCGAGGCCGGCCGGGCGTCGCCCTGGAAGCGGTCGCGGGCCGCCCGCAGCGCGGGGACGTCCCCGGCGTGCGTCAGGTACACGGTCAGCTTCACCACGTCCCCGGCGGCCATCCCGGCGGACGCCAGGACGGCCCCCAGGTTGCGGAAGGCGAGGGCGGCCTGCGCCTCGATGCCCTCCGGCGTGCGGCCGTCGGGGTCGACGCCGACCTGCCCCGAGACGTGCAGCCAGCGGGCGCCGGGCGGCGCCTCGACGCCGTGGCTGTAGGCGGAGAACGGCGCCGCCACGTCAGCCGGGTTGTGCGCCTTCATCAAGACCCCCTCGTCGATGCCCTCGGGGGCGCCTGGCCGGGCGCCCCGCCGCAAGCATACGCGCCGCTGCCCGGGCCGGCCAGGCCGCCGGGCCGGGAGCGCTGCCGGGGCGGGGCCGTCCGGCAGCGCCGCTGCGGTTCCCCTCTACTGCGCCCGGACGGGAGGGGAGCGCGACGGCGGTGAGCACCCAGAGCGACGCATCCTGTGCCCGCTACGCCCCCTGGGGCGTGCGCCCGCGCGGCGCCACGTCGCTACCGCAGCGGCCCCAGGTCGCTGGTCAGCTGCTGCAGCTTCAGATTGAGCTGCTCCTCCATCAGGGCGGCGGCGGCCCCCGGCGTGGTGCGTCCCTCGCGCAGCTCCTTCAGCACGGGGGCCATCGCCGCCCGGCCGACGGAGGTGCCACCGCTCTCCCAGCCGATGAACCGGGACGGGCGGGACTTCTGCAGGCGCAGGATGCGCTGGCTGCCCTCCCACTCCGGTCCCTGGCAGTCCTTGAAGCCGTCCAGCTGCCCCGGCCGGGGCGCCGAGCGGCAGGCCAGCATCCCGTTCCAGATGGCCCCCACCTGGGGGTCCTGGGCCAGCCAGGTCATGAACGGGGCCGCCTGGTCCCGCTTCTTGCTGTCCTTCATCACCATCACGCCCCAGCCGCCCTCGGCCACCGGCATCCGCGCCGTGCCCTTGAACGGCGGGCTGATGTAGGTCTCGATGAACGGCGCCGCCTCCTCCTTGGCCGTGATCGCCTCGCTCTTGGCCCCGGTGCCGTACCAGGTCATGGCCGTCTTGCCCTGGCGCAGGGAGAGGGTGGCCCCGAGGTTGGAGACGGCCGGGTCCTCGATGCCCAGGGTCTGCGCCGGGTCGTAGAACAGCTTCTTGATCACGTCCACCACGCCGGGCTGATTCACCGTCCAGCGCCCCCGGTCGGGGTCGAAGTACTTCAACCCGGACTCCAGGATCGCGGCGCAGAGCACGGTGTCCAGCTGCCCCAGGGCGCTCGTCCAGGCCGGCACCGAGGCCTCCGGCGTCGGCCCCCGCACCACCGCCCGGCGGGCGAAGTCGTAGAGGGCGTCCCAGGTGGCGAAGGGCATGTCCTTGTCCGCCGCGTCCGGCATCTTCACCCCGGCCTTGCCCAGCAGGTCGTGGCGCACGGTGAAGCCGACGAAGTTGGCCCCGTCTTCCAGGGGCACGCCCCACAGCTTGCCCTTGAAGGCCCAGGCCTCCGTCGCGCTGGCCAGGAAGTCCTTGCGCGGGTCGATCTTGGCGGCGCGGTACACGTCGTCCATGGGGGCGAACCAGCCCCTGGCCATCCCGGTGAGCTGATTCAGGTTCTGCTGCATGTCCGGCACCGTGCCGGCGGCGACCGCGGCCTGGATCTTCGTCCCCTGATCCGGCTGCTGCATCGCCGTCACCTTGACCTGGGGCTGCTTCTGCTGCCAGAGAGGCAGCAGCTTCGTCCAGTTGTCCTGGTGCGGCGGATGCGTCCCCGTCCACATCTCCAGCTCCACCGGCTCGATCCGCCGCACCAGGACAACTGGACGAAGCTGCTGCCTCTCTGGCAGCAGAAGCAGCCCCAGGTCAAGGTGACGGCGATGCAGCAGCCGGATCAGGGGACGAAGATCCAGGCCGCGGTCGCCGCCGGCACG
>DATLLM010000098.1:0-2435 GCA_035537855.1 Chloroflexota bacterium
AGGTGTGCACCATGTCGTCGCCGACGCCGCCGACCCAGACCAGGCGGTCGCCGACGCGGGCCCGCAGCCGGGCCCACGAGCGCAGGTCAGCCGAGCCGTCTTTATACGCGACCACGTTGGGGACCTCGGCCAGGCGGGCCAGCAGGTCCGGGCTGAAGACGGCCCAGTCGCGGGCGTAGGGCAGGACGCCGATGTCGACGCTCCGGGCGATGCCGCCGTAGTAGGCGAGCATGCCGTCGTCGGGGGCCGAGCCGTACGCCGCCGGGAGCATCAAGATGCCCGTGGCGCCGGCCGCTTCCGCCTGGCGGGCGAGCTGGATCGCCTCACGCTGCTTGCCGCCGACCCCGCAGATGACGGCGGCGCGGCCGCCGGCGGCCTCGATCGCCGCCCGGTGGATCGCGCCGGCCTCTTCGACCGTCAGGGAGTAGAGCTCGCCCGTTCCCCCGGCGGCGACGACCGTGCGGATGCCCCGCTCGATCATCCAGCTCACGTTGTGGCGGAGCGCCCCGAGGTCGACGTCGAGGTTGGAGTCGAACGGCGTGATCGGGAACGCGATCACCCCCCGCAGATGGCGGCGCAGCGTGTCCAGCGGGCCCTCATCGGTCACTTCTTGATGCTCCTCTATCGTGCCAACAGGATACCGGCTGGCGCCTCGGGTGCGAAGCGCTCCCGGCGGCGGCGCGCTCAGCGGGCCACCAGCAGCGTCTGGGCGGGGACGAAGAGCAGGCGCCCCTCACCGGGCCCCCGGAAGACGCCGCCCTCGGTGACGTAGAGGTCGCCGGCGGGCGAGAAGGCGATGGCCGTCGGGTAGTCCACGTCCCGGATCACCGTCCGCCGCTGGCGCGCTTCGGGACCGAGCGCCAGGACGCGCCCGCTGCCGGGGAGGAAGCGCCGGTTGGCGGCGTCGTAGCCGGATGCGAACTCCACAACGTAGAGCAGCCCGTTGGGCGCGAACGCGGCGGCGATGGGGAAGCGCAGCCCCTCGTAAACGGGCTGCCAGCGTCCGTCGGGCGCCACCTGCACCACCCGTCCGGTGGGCGATTGCCCGGCCGCCGGGAACGGCTCGGCCCCGAAATGGGTCACCACCAGGGTGCCGTCGGGGTGCCGGGCGACCGAGGTGGGCAGGGGGTTGCTCCCCCCGGCGGCGATGAACGGCGTCACCGGCACGGCGCGGCCGGTGGCGGGATCGACCCGCACGAGCAGGTTGGCCAGGGGGAGCACGGCGGAGAGCGTGCGCGCCGCCGCGCCGGCGGGGGCCGACCCGGCGCCCGCCGGGTCGAGCGCGGCGCCCCAGACGGCCGCCGCCGGGGCGGCGCCTCCGGGGCCGTCCGGGGTCAAGGCGAGCGGATCGGCGGCGCCCCCGGTGGCCGGAAGGCGCAGCAGACCGCCCTGGGGGCGGGCGTCTTCCGGGCCGAGGAAGAGCAGCGTCCCGGCGGGATCGGCGGCCAGCGCGCCCGGACCGCTCTGGGCGAAGAGGGGCTGGGCCGCGCCGGCGGCGGGCAGACCGTCGAGGCGCACTTCGGTCTGGTCCCGGCCGCCGACGGCGCTGACGCGCCCCGGGACGGTGGCCTGCCCGGGACCAGACCAGCCGGCCTCGGCGACGTAGAGCACGCCGTCCGGACCGAAGCTCAGCCCGCGAGGCTGGTGCAGTCCGGAGGCGTAGAGGACGGGCTCGACCCCCTCACCGCCGCGCAGCGGTCGCCCGCGCACCACCAGCCACAGGAAGGACAGGGCGACGACGGCGGCGACGACGGCGAGAAAGGGAATCCGGCTCAAGCGCGGCGGCTCGCGCCGGCTAGGCCAGGCTGGTCGAGCGCCGGCGGCGGAGGAGGTCGCCCAGGCCCCACTGGGGGCCGATGCGCCCGCGCAGCCGCCACTGCCAGAAGATCAGGAACACGATCACCGGGATGAGCAGGTTCGGCGCCCAGGTGTTCTCGGTGATCTGCGCCGGCGGCCCGGAGGGCATCATCACCTTCTGCCGGACGATCCCCTGCAGCACGACGTACATGAAGCCCAGCACGGCGGCTCCCAGGTACCCGTTCACGCAGGCGGCGAAGCAGGCCAGGGCGGCGATGGTGAGGATGACGTTAAGGGGCATGTGCTTTCCAGTCTCCGAGTCCGGAAGTATCGCCGACGGATATACCCCGTTGCAACCCTACGGTAGCTAGCCTGAGGCCGAGCGTCAAGTCGCCGGGTGGGGCGATCAGACGGCCGCGCCGTCGGCGGCGTCCACCAGGGCGAGCCACTCGTCCTCCAGACCGGCCAGGGTGGCCGACGCCGCCACGTGCTGGCGGCCGAGATCGGCGATGCGCTTGCCGTCGCCCTCCGCGCTCGCCGCGGCGATGGCCTCGTCCAGGGCCCGCACCGCCGCCTGGGCGGCCACGACGTCGCGCTCCAGGCGGGCCGCGCGGGCCCGGCTCGCCTCCGTCTGGCGC
>DATLLM010000099.1:0-3259 GCA_035537855.1 Chloroflexota bacterium
CGTGGGCGACGAGGCCCGCCGGGCCGACCCTGAGAGCGGCGGCCCCGCCGGCGGCCGCCTGGAGTCCATTGAGGCCGAGACCGGGGCCACGCTCGCCGTCTCTGCGCTCGCGGGCGTGCCCGGGCAGGTCCTGCTGGCCCCCGCCCCTGGCGGGCGGGAGCCGCGACTGTACTGCGTTGAGGGTCTCGGCGGGACGGAGCCCGAAGGGGCAGACGCCGTCGCCGGCGCGGCCCGCTGGCGCCTGCTGCGGCTCCACCCGGCGACCCTGCGACCGGAGGGCGAGTACCTGTTCGACGAGCTGCCGCGCTGGCTGTCGATCACCGCGGACGGCGCCAACGCCTACGCGCTCGCGGGCCCCGACCGCCGGCGCGGCGGCCCCCCCGCCGCCGCGACCACGGTGCTGCACGCCGACCTCGACACCGGGGCCACCGGCCCGCTGGGGCGCGTCCCCGGGCCCGGCATCGGAGGCCTCGCGGTGACCGCGGAACGCCTCTACGCGCCGGACACCACCGGGGACGGCGTGGCCGTGCTGCGGCGCCGGGACGGCCTCCTCCTGGACACCCTCCGCGTCGGCCGGCGCCCGATCGCGATCGCCACGGCCGAAGCGCGCCCGGGGTGACGCGCGCCGCTCCCGGCCTCCCCGATGTGGCCCCTCGGGGAGGAGGGGCGCCGATGGTCGCGTCCAGACCGACGGCCCGCCGGCGCCCGCATCGGGCTCAGGCGGCCGTTCCCGTCCCCGCCGGAGTACCCCGGCTACGTGAGCTCCCACTCCTTGGGGCGCTTGGCGAAGAGGACGTTGACCTTCTCCTGGGACTCGCGCAGCGCATCGCGCACGCCGATCTCGCCGTTGAGGGCGCGGACGAGCGGCGGGTTCATCTCCTGCAGCGCCAGGTCGCCTTCCGGCAGGACGACCTGGTTGTGGCCGGCGCCGGTCCAGACCTTGATGAGGTCCTGGACGCGCGTGCCCTTGAACTGGTCGGCCCACAGCGGGGCCTCGCCGGCCCAGATCAGCGGGGGCCACCCCATGCCGCCGCCGGTCATCTGGCCGGAGCCGGCGCCGAGCATGCCCTCCTTGGTGTGCAGCCAGCGCAGCACCTGCCAGGCGGCGTCGGCGTTCTTGGACAGGCCGAGGATCGACCAGGCGTTGCCGACGACGCGCGCGGACTGCGCGCCGCCGGGGCCCCGGGGCGGGGGGAGCACCTCGACGTTGCCGGCGCCCAGGTCCTTGACGGCGGGGACGTAGCCGATGTAGTCGATGTTGATGGCGACGCGGCCCGTGCGGAAGAGGGTGCTGCCGGCGGGGACGAGCTGGGTCATGGCCGGCGTGGGCGTCACCTTGTACTTCTGGTGCAGGTCGACGTTGGTCTCGGTGCCGCGGACGGAGTTGGCGTCGTCGCCGTAGAGCGCGCGGTTGCGGGCGTCGTTGAGCACCTTGCCGCCGTAGTTGCGCATGAAGGTGCCGGCCATGTACTGGATGCCGTTCTGGCCGACGACGACGCCGGCGCGGTTGTTGCCGGGGTCGTGGAGGCGCTGGGTGATCTGGATCAGGTCGTCGTAGGTCCAGGTGGGGGCGGGGAGGGGGACGCCCTTCTCGGCGAAGAGCTGCTTGTTGAGCATGACGGCCTCGCCGCCGGACTGGAAGGGGAGGCCCCACTGCTTGCCCTTCCAGCGCCAGGACTCCAACTCGATCTTGATGTACTCGGCCTGGTTGACCTTGTCGCGGACCATGTAGGGCAGGTGGTCGGCGAACATCCCTTTCAGCCCGCCCACCAGGACCCAGTTGTTCTGGTTGTAGGTGACGTCGGCGCCGGCGGCGCCGGCGGCGTACTCGTTCTGGCGCTTGTTCCAGAAGTCGGCGCCGCCCGGCTCGGTGAGGAGGGTGGTCCGGACGTTGGTCGCTTTGGCCGCGGCGGCGAACGCCTCCCGCCAGCCGCTGTCGACCAGCTCCGCGGCGGACGCCTTGACGAACGTGGCCTCCTTGGGGACGGCGGACTTGGCCTCGCCCTCGGGCGGGGCGCCGCAGGCGGCGAGGGCGAGGGCGGTCGGGACGCCGGCGGCGCCTGCCCCGAGCAACGCCCGGCGCGTCGCCGCACCCGTGGCGGCTGAGCGGCGGATGCGGTCGCGCTTCATTCTACTGCTCCCCGGTCGGGCGGATTGCCGCCATCCTACGCGGCGCGCAACGCCGTTGCAATCGCCGCCGCGCCCACGGCACGCCACCTGTCCTTGTGCCGCGCGTCCGGTGCCGGCGACGGGACGCCGCCACCCCCCGGCACCGGCCGGCCCGGGCCAGGGTGCTATGGTGAGCCGCGTCAGGAGCGCACAGCATGACGACCCCCCTTATCTTGCTCGGGTACGGTGGCAACGTGGTGGACGTGCTCGACATGGTCGACGACCTGAACGACGCGGCGGACGCGGACGGCCAGCGGTACGAGGTGCTCGGGTACCTCGACCCGCGCGACGAGCTGCAGGGGACGGCGCCCCACGGCTACCCGGTGCTGGGGCGGCTGCCGGACGCGCCGCGGTACGTGCAGCAGTACAGGGACGTCCGGTTCACGACGTGGATCGGGCGGGTGGACACGTACCGCCTGCGGCCGGAGCGCATCGCCTCGCTCGGGGTGCCGCCCGAGCGGTTCGAGTCGCTGGTGCACCCCACGTCGTACCTCTCCCGGCGGGCGACGCTCGGGCGGGGGGCGCTGGTGTTCCAGCAGTGCACGGTGTCTAACCAGGCGGTGCTCGGCGACCACGTGGTGCTGCTGCCGCAGACGGTGATCTCGCACGACTGCGTGCTGGGCGACTACGCGGTGGTGACGAGCGCCTGCATCGTGGGGAGCGAGGCGAAGGTGGGGCGGAACGCCTACCTGGGTACCGGGTGCGCCATGCTGCCGGGGGTGACGATCGGGGCGGGGAGCCTGGTAGGGATCGGGGCCGTGGTGCTGCGGGATGTGGCGCCCGACACGGTGGTGGTGGGCAACCCGGCCCGCGTGCTGCGGGCAACACGGTAGCCGGCGCCGCCCTGCCACTTCTCGTGGTGGAGCATCCCGGTCCGGACGCCCGGTCGGCGTGCGCCGCCACCGCCTCGGGGGAGCAGCGGCGCGCGCGACCTCCTAAACCAAGTCCAAGGTGGGGACCGCATCGCTATGGCCGTGACGGCGCGCTTGTTCGAGGATGGTCGTTGCCGCGGCGACGGCGTCGAGGGCGTCGGCCGTCGTCTGGAGGACGGTCCGGCAGCGCTGCTTGACCTCGTCGGCGCGCGCCGCCA
>DATLLM010000100.1:0-3006 GCA_035537855.1 Chloroflexota bacterium
GGAGACCGGCATGAGTCGAGTGCAGCGGCGGACGCTGCTCGTCCGCGCGGCGGGCGGGGGAGCCGCCCTGGCAGTGACCGCGGCCCTGGCCGCGTGCGGGGCGACGGAAGAGGCCGGGGGCGGCGCGCCCGCCGGCGCCGGCGGCGCAACGCCGGCGAGCATCACGTTCCTGGGGCGCGAGAGCGGCAGCGAGGTCGCCGTCTACAAGCAAGCGATCGAGCAGTTCAACGCCGCCCAGGCGCGGGTGCGCGTCGCCCACGAGCTGGCCACAGGCAACTTCGACCAGAAGCTCCAGACCCTGGTCGTCGGCGGTACGCCGCCGGACGCCAACTACATGCACTCCCAGACCGTGCCCACCTACGTCGCCCAGGGCGTCCCGGGTGCGCTCGACGCCTACGCGCGCAAGGACAAGGCCCTGGACGGCCTGCTCCCGACGGCGCTCGACGCCTACCGCTTCAAGGGCGGCGTCTACGGCGTGCCGGACGTGGCCACCAGCTACGTGATGTACGTCAACCGGGGCCTGTTCGAGCAGCTGGGACTGCCCCTGCCTGCCGAGAAGTGGACCTGGGCGGACTACAGCACCGCCGCGCAGAAGATCGTCAGCGGCAACGCCACGCGCAGCGAGCCGCTGTTCGCCACGGCCAACTACACCGGCGACGACTCGTGGCCCACCGTCCTGTGGCAGAACGGCGCGGACATCCTCAACAAAGACCGCAACGCGCTGGTCATCGACCGGCCCGAGGCGGCCGAGGCCCTGACCTGGATCGCCGACCAGCTCGCCCGCACCCGCGTCCATCCGACGCCGGCCGATCTGGCCGGTAAGTCCGCCGAGCAGTTCTTCCTCGACGGCAAGGCGGCCATCCTGCCCACGTACTCGTCGCGGATGGGGAACATCGCCCGGGCCGCGCAGTTCGAGGTGGAGACGGTGCACCTGCCACAAGGGAAGCAGCGCTCCACCCGCACCGCCTGCGGCGGCTCGGCGATGACCCGGATGGGCAAGAGCCCGGACGCCACCTGGCAGTTCCTGCGCTACCTGGCCGGGGAGGACTTCCAGTGGCTGATGGCCAGGGTGGGGGGCATCATCTTCCCGGCCCACAAGAAAGTCGCCGAGTCGCCCGACCTCTTCGCCGGCGGGCAGTTCACCCGCTCCCCCCGGGTGACGGTGGACGCCATGGCCTACGCTCGGGTGGAGCCCTACATCCCCCGCTATCTCGACCTCAAGGCGGCCATCGTCAAGGAGTTGAGCACCATCTGGAACGGGGAGGCCTCCGTCAAGGACGCCCTGACCCGCGCCCGGGCCGTGGCCGAGCCGATCCTGGCCGACGGCCTGAGCCAGATCAAGTGAGGGCGCCCGCCGGCGGCCGGCCGGGCGCGCCGCCGCCGGCGGGCCGGATCACGTACCCTCGCACCCCAAGCGAACGCGCTCAGCAACGACCGGAGGGAGCACCCAGGTGGTAGCCACCGCACCCCAGCCGCGCACCGGGACGTCGACCGCCACCCGGCTGGCGATCATCGACGCCGACGTCCACCCGTCCATCGCCGACTACACCCAGCTGCACCCCTACCTGCCGGAGACCTGGCGGCGCCACGTCAGCGCCCGCGGCTTCGGCGGGCCGAACAGCGGGATCATCCGCGGCCAGGGCGGGCTCTACCGCACGGACGTGCGCCCCCCCGGCGGCGGCGAGCCCGGCAGCGACCCGGACTTCCTCCGCGAGCAGCTGATGGAGCGCTACAACGTGCGCTACCCCATCCTCAACGGGGGCAACATCCTGGGGCTCGGCACCCTCCCCGATCCGGACTTCGCCGCCGCCATCGCCAGCGCCTACAACGACTGGACGATCGACTTCTGGCTGACGCGGCACAACCCGGACGGGCGCTTCAAGAGCTCCCTCTTCGTCGCCCCCCAGGACCCGCTCGCGGCGGCCCAGGAGATCGACCGCCTCGGCGACCACCCGCACATGGTGCAGGTCCTGTTCACCACCGCGACCGAGGCCCCCCTGGGCCACAAACGCTACTGGCCCATCTACGAGGCGGCCGAGCGCCACGGCCTGCCCGTCGCCGTCCACCCCGGCGCCGAAGGGCGCGCCATCTCGGGAGCACCAACGGCCGCCGGCTGGGTGAGCAAATACATCGAGTGGCACACCTGCCTCACCCAGCGCGCCCAGGCCCACGCCGTCAGCCTCGTCTGCCAGGGCGTCTTCGTCCGCTTCCCGGCCCTCAAGGTGGTGATGGTGGAGAGCGGGGTCAGCTGGCTCTCCCACGTCATGTGGCGCCTGGACAAGAACTACAAGGCCCTGCGCAACGAGGTGCCCTGGCTGACCGAGCTGCCGAGCGAGTACATCAAGCGCCACATCCGGGTCACCACCCAGCCGATCGAGGAGCCGGAGAGCCGCGACCAGTTCCTGCAGATGCTGGAGATGGTGGACGCCCGGCGCACCCTGCTGCTCTCCACCGACTACCCGCACTGGGACTTCGACGATCCCATCGCCGCTTTCGCCGGCGTCCCGGAGGACCTCAAGCGGCGCATCTTCTACGACAACGCCGCCGAGCTCTACGGCGCGAAGCTGGGCGCGGCGGCCTGACCGGCCCGCCGCCGCTCCCGCCGCTCAGGGGGTGACGGTGATCGTGCCGGCGGAGTCCGCCCAGGCGTAGAGCGTCGACCAGCCGGGGCTGAACACGCCCACCTTGACGTAGTGGGTGCCCGCCGGCGCGCCCGCCGGCACCGTCCAGGTGGGGACGAAGCTGCGCGTCTGCCCCGCGGTGTAGTTCTCCTCGAAGACGCGCTGGAGGACGAGCCCGTTCGGCCCGTAGATCTCGACGTCGGTCAGGAACCGTCCGGCCGTGCGACTCTGCACCCGCACGGTGAGGGCGGTCGAGCCGCCGGCGGCGACGCTCCCCGGCGAGGCCGCGGCGGTGATCGTGAAGGACGGGGCGGCCGGCGTCGGCGTCCGGGTGGCGGTGCGTACCGGCGTGCGCGTCGCCGTCGGCGTCCGGGTGGCGGTGGCC
>DATLLM010000101.1:0-6388 GCA_035537855.1 Chloroflexota bacterium
CGCCGCCGCCGGCGGCCGGCGTCCCCGGCAGGGCGGGCATCCCCTCGCCCGCGCCGCCCGGCGGGGGCAGGGGGACGCCGGCGCGCCGGGGACGGCGCTGGCCCTGCCGGCGACGGCGCTGCAGCTGGAAGGGGGCGCGGCGGGGGGCTGGACGTTCGCCCAGGAGCGCAGGCGGATGCTGGATTCGGTCGCCCGGGCGGCGGATCAGGCGCTCCAGCAGTACGACCCGGACGCCGAGAGCAAGCGCTGGTCGCTGAGCATGCGGGAGGCGGTGGCGCAGACGGCGCTGGCCGAGGTCGGCGCCTTGAGCCTCGGCGCGGCGGTCGTCGCGCTGCTGGGCACGACCGCCGCCGACGTCACCGGCATCCTCGCGGCGAGCGTGATCGCCGGACTCGGGCTGTACATCATCCCCTTGCGCCGGCGCCGGGCGCGGGAGCAGTTCCGGCAGAAGACGGACGACCTGCGCCAGCGCCTCAAGGAGGGACTGACGCGGCAGTTCGAGACCGAGCTGGAGCGGTCGACGCAGCGCCTGCGGGACGTCCTCGCGCCGTACGCGCGGCGGGTGCGCGCGGAGCACGACCGCTTGCAGGCGGGGTACGCGCGCCTCGAGGCGGTGCGGGTGAGCCTCGCCGGGCTGCGCGCGCGCGCTGAGCGGGAGCTCCCGCGCGCCTCATAAGGGGGGGCGCCCTCTCCCCCTGCCCGCTCTCCCTCCGGGAGAGCGGGGATCATTCCGTCTCCGACGGGCCGGGGCTGCGCCGTCCCTGGGGGAGGGCTCTACCCTCCCCCGAAGAAGGACTCCCTATCCGGCGGTGCCGTCGCTGCGGTGGTGGAGGTAGATGCGGTTGCCGTCCGGGTCGGCGATCATCGCCATGTGGCAGCTGGGGAACGCCATGGTGTCCAGGACCACGGGGACGCCCTTGCCGCGGAGCTCGGCGACGGCGGCGGCGACGTCCGAGACGGCGATGGCGATGGCCCCGCCGCCGGGATTGGCGCCGTCCCCCTTCGGGGCGGACTCGGGTGAGACGAAGATAGAGAGGGTGACGTTGTTGAGGTCGTACTCGGCCCAGCTGTCCGCGATCGTGGAGGGCTTGAGGCCCAGGATGTCCCGGTAGAAGGTGTTCGAGCGGTCGAGGTCGCTGACGGTGTAGCCGACAAAATCGGCGGCGCGGACTTCCATGGGTGCTTCCTCCGGGTGCGCTGGCGCGGTCACATGGAGCGCCATTTTAGCACATTTGTTCGTAACGCCGGGGCGCGCCCGCGGTTGCGCGCGGGGCCTTGTGGGCGAGGCGACGGGCCTGGTACGGTGCCCCTATGCAGCCACGCGACGGCAGCGTTTCGTTCACTCCTGGCCCTTCAGGCACTCCGGCCACTCCTGGGGCGCCTGGGGCGCCTGGCGGGCGCGCTACCCGGCGGCGGGGGGACGATTTCGACGACCCGGGCGATGCGGGCGATCCGTTGGGGCCCGGCGCCGCGCCCGAGGTGAACACGGAGTCCATCCGGGAGCGGCAGCGGCGCCGGCGCAACGCCGGCCGGCCGGTGGGCGACCTGTCCGCCATTCTGGCCCAGCCGGACGGGGAGGACGAGGACGAAGAGGAGGAGGCGCCGGCGGGCCCGCCGCCGGCGCGGGTCTTCGTCGTCTTCCGGGGGGTGTCCTGGGAGGACCCGCAGGGCGGCTTGCGGGAGAGCGACAGCATCCTGGGGGTCTTCGCCAGCGAAGAGGGCGCGCGGCGGGCGGTCGCCGCGGGGCAGCGCGAAGGAGGGGAGGGGGCAGAGTGCTGGTATCAGCCGTATCCCGTGCAGGACTAACCCGGGCGGGACTGACTCGGGCGGGACTGACTCGGGCAGCGCCGGCCCGGGCGGGACAGGCGGCGCACGACGCATCCGGCGCGAGACGCGAGACGGTGCCCGGTGCCTGGCGGGCGCCCCGATGCAGGACGAGGAGTCAGTGGCGATGAGTCAGGATGAGGGCGGCGCGCACGGCTCGCACGAGCCGATCCGGACGGAGGAGCCTGACGTCGAGTACCTCAAGCACCAGGTGATGGCCCTGGTCGGGCTGCTGAGCCGGAAGGGGGTCGTGCCGTATCAGGAGTTCCTGCACGAGGTGCACCGCCTGGAGGGCATCGATCACCGCGAGGGCGCCCGGGTGGTGGCCCACGCCTGGAGCGATCCGGGCTACAAGGAGCGCCTGCTGCGCGACGCCGTGGCGGCGACGGCGGAGCTGGGGATCGAGATCAAGGGGTACGACCGGCTGGAGGTGGTGGAGAACACGCCGGCGGTGCACCACGTGGTCGTCTGCACCACCTGCTCGTGCGTGCCTTCGCCGCTGAGCGGGTCGACGCCGGACTGGTACAAGAGCACGGCGTACCGGTCGCGGGTGGTCGGGGAGCCGCGGGCGGTGCTGCGGGAGTTCGGGCTGGAGCTGCCGGCCGAGGTGGACGTGAAGGTGGTGGACACCGACGCTCGGCGGCGGTGCATGGTGCTGCCCCTGCGCCCTGAGGGCGCCGAGGGGTTGAGCGAGGCGCAGCTGACGACGCTGGTGACGCAAGAGAGCCTGTTCGGCGTCGGCGTGGCGAAGGGCCCGGTCGGGGGCTGAGCGCCGCGCGAGACGGGCGGCGCGTGCGGCACACTGGTGCGCCGTGCGCGTGCAGGAGCTCTTCGACCTCAGCGGGCAGGCGGCGATCGTCACCGGTGGGGGGACCCACCTGGGAACGGCGATGGCGACGGCCCTCGGCGAGCTGGGGGCCGCGGTGTACATCGCCAGCCGGCGGGAGGCGCGCTGTCGGGAGGTGGCGGCCGGACTGCGCGAGCGCGGGCTGGACGCCACCGGACTGGGCTGCGACGTCACCGACGAGGCGGCGCTGGAGGCCCTGGTGCGGCGGGTGGTCGGCGACCGGGGGCGGCTCGACGTGCTGGTGGCGAACGCCGGCGGCTCGTTCACGACCACGTACCTGCCGGACGCCGCGGCCGAGGAGTTCCGGCGCACGTACGAGCTGAACGTCACCGGGACGTACCTGTCGGCGCAGGCGGCGGCGCGGGCGATGATCCCCCGGCGCCGGGGGAAGATCGTGACCGTGGGCAGCATCCACGGCACCCTGAGCGGAGACAAGCGCCTCTACGCCGGGGTGGACTTCAAGCGCTCCGGGCCGCCGTATCAGGCGGCGAAGGGCGCGGTGGTGAACCTGACCCGGGCCCTGGCGGCGGAGCTGGGGGAGTGGAACATCCAGGTCAACTGCATCTCGCCCGGGCAGATCCCGCAGGCGGGGACGGACCCGGAGTTCGTCGAGCGCTGCCGGCAGCAGAACGTGCTCGGGCGGACCGGGCGGCCGGAGGACCTGAAGGGGGCGGTGGCGCTCCTGGCGTCCGCGGCGAGCGACTGGATGACGGGGCAGAACGTGGTGGTCGACGGGGGCTGGAGTATCTGGTAGCAGGCCACTCTTTGCCTCCGGCGTGCGGGGGGACATTGTCCCCCTGCGCCCCCGCGGGCTAGTGGTCGTCGTGGTGGTCTGAGCGCTCGTAGTGCCCGGCGAGGAGGTCGTCCCCCCAGTCCCCGTCGAAGTCGCGCCACACGGTGTGGATGTGGTTGGCGTTGTTCTGGGTGTTGTCGTACTCGACGAGGAAGCTCGGCCCCTGCAGGCGGTAGTAGTGGGGGCCCCCGGGGGTCTCGCTGCCGGCCCAGGCGAAGTGGATGTGCCCGGTGCCGTCCTTCTCGATGCGATTCAGGCGCGTCCCGGCGACGTCCTCGGGCATGCGCCGCACGTATTCCTGGACGAGGGCGAGGAGGCGGTCGCGGCCGGCGGAGGGCATGTCCGCGGCCGGGAGGCCGGCGGGGCTGTCCGGGCGGACGCGGTGCTCGGACTTGGTGAGGATGTCCGCCGGGGCCTCCCCGGAGATGAGGGCGCGGGTGTGGGCGTCGCCCTCGAGGGAGGCGAGGACGCGGCGGGCCAGGTCCTCTTCGGCGGCGAGGACGCGGAGGCCGACGAGCCCGGGGGCGCTGGCGCCCTCGGGGACGCGGGCCGGGTTGGCGCCGAAGAAGGAGGGCGTCGGGGCGACGCGGGCGCCGCCGGCGACGAGCATGTTCACCGAGACGTGGTGCCCCTCGACGCGCCAGCCCCAGGGGGCGGTGTCCGACGGGGTGCCGAAGACGGTGACGTGGTAGAGGTCCGGGTCGCGCGGGAAGCGGCGGGTGGTGCCCTCCAGCTGGGCGAGGACGGTCTCCAGGGCCATGATGCTGACGGCTTTGGCGTAGCCGTGGCGGCTGAGGCCGCTGGAGAGGAGGGCGTGGGCCAGCTTCTGCTGGCTTCCGTCCAGCTCCTTGAAGGGCAACCCCTGGCGCTCGCGCGGGATGTAGTGCCAGTTGAGGCGCTCGTCCGCGTCGACGGCGAAGACGGTGCGGCCGCGCTGGTCGGGGGTGAGGCTGGCGAGGAAGGTGGAGGCCGCCTCGGCCATCCGGGCGGCGGTGGCGGACTCCTGCTCGACGGGGGCGTCGACGGCCGCGGCGGGCGAGCGGGCCTGGATGCCGACGGTCTCGTTCATGTCCTCGGGACCTCCTCCCCTGGCTACCCCTGATTACCCGGGTGCGGGCCCCAGGTTACCACTCGCGCATCAAGTCCGAGGCGGCGAGGCCGGCGTTCTGGCCGAGGCCGAACGCGGTGGCGATCAGGTTGCGCTGGTCGGCCACGATGTCCCCGGCGGCGAAGACCCCGGGGACCGGCTCACCCTCCGGGTCGAGCACCTGGCCGTCCTCGTCCACGTAGAGGAGGCCGTCCTCGTCCCGCTTGAAGGCCCAGCCGTCCGCCTCCTTGAAGTAGTCCGTGTGCGGGGTGAGGCCGTAGTCCAGGATGAAGCCGTCGAAGTAGAGCTCGCGCCCGTCCTCCAGGCGGAGCCCGAGGAGGTCGGTCGACTTGCCGATGTGGGCGACGACGCGCTCGGTGATGACCTCGATCTTGCGCTCGCGGAGCACGGCGGTCTGGGGCGCGGAGAAGTCCGGGGCCGCGCCGTTGGTGAGGATGGTCATGCGGTCGGTGAAGTCCTGGGCGCCGCGGACGATGCCCCAGGCGAGGTCGCCGTTGGCGAGGACGGCGAGGTGCTCGTCCACGTGGAGGTGGCCGTCGCAGCGGATGCAGACGTGCCAGCCCTTCCGGTTGCCGGCGAAGCGGAAGACGCTGCGGTAGCGCTGGTAGAGGCGCCGGGCGCCCTCCTCCACCTCGATGTCCGGCCAGAGGTCGTCGAAGCCGGAGGCGACCACGACGGTGCGGGCGAAAAACGTCGCGCGCTCGACGGCGTGGCCGCGGTGCAGGGGGGAGACGGACGCTTCGAGCCGGAAGAGGTGCCCGGCGGGGGCCCGCTCGCCGGCCTCGGGGGCGACGCGCTGCACGTGGAGGACGAGGCCGGCGCGGCGGTCGATGCCGACGGCGCGCTCGCGCCCCCCGATGGCGACGCGGCGCACGGGCTGGGCGTCCATCCACTCGCGCAGGGCGCGGACGAAGCGGGGACCGGTGATCCCCGGGAAGACGGGGGCGTCCTGCAGCTCGACGCTCTTGCTCCAGTAGGCCCGCCCCTTGCGCTGGGTGATGGGGGCGGCGTCCAGGACGAGGACGTGCCGCATCTGGTGGGCGGCGGAGACGGCGGCCTGGGCGCCGGCCGGGCCGGCGCCGATCACGGCGACGTCGTAGACGGTGCGCTCGGTCATGCCCTCGTGGTCGCCCCTTCCCGGTGAGGTTCCGTCCGGTTCCATCCCGTTCAGGTTCTACCATGCCCCGGTGGCGGTGCGGCCGGGCGCGCACGGAGGGGGAGCGGGCCGGCGGGCGGCGCAAGCGGGTCAGGGTCCGCCTGGGAGCGGCGGCCGGCGGCGCACCATGGTGTTCAGCAGGTGGTGGAGGACGACCCGGGGGTCCGCGGCGAGGCCGGAGTGCACCGGGGAGGTCTGGACGAGGCCGCTGCTGGGCTGGGTGAGCCAGTGGAAGCGCTCGGAGATAGAGAGGCGCCCCAGGGCGCCGGCGGCCGGGCCGCCGGCGCAGACCCGGGGGATGGTGGCCAGCTGGCGCTCGGCGGCTTCGGGGTCGGCGTCCGGGTCGAGCGCGGCCAGGCGGTCGCGGTCGAGCTCGATCAGGGCGCCGAGGAACTCCAGCGGGCGGCTGAAGACGATCACCCCGGCGTTGACGAACTCGTGGCGCTCGACCCGAGGGACGACCCTGACGACGGCGTAGTCAAACGTCTGCGATGCGGGCATCGGCCGCGGCCGCGATGGCCGTCTCCAGGAAAGCGCGGGGGGCGGTGAGGCGGTCGGTGAGGTAGCGCACGTAGGCGTCCCGGTGGGCCTCCGGGGTGGGGAAGGCGGGCTCGTCCCGGACGACTGGCTGGACGAGCCCGACGACGGCCCGGATGGCCT
>DATLLM010000102.1:0-3324 GCA_035537855.1 Chloroflexota bacterium
ACCTTGGCCCCGGCGGCCGTCAACGACGGCACGGTGCGCCGGCTGCCCCTGGTGATCGGCGTCCAGGGCCAGCCGATGCCGGCCCTCTCGCTGCAAGCCGCCGCCGCGTACCTGCGGCGGGTGCGGGCCTTCGACGCCCTCGAGGCGACCGACCTGGTCTTCGCCGGCCGGGAGGTGCCGACGGACGACCACGTGCAGACCCGGATCAACTACGCCGGCCCGCCGTCCCACCGTCCGGCGCTGACCGGCGCGGTGACGGTGCCCGGGGTCTCCTACGTCGACGTGCTCAACAACACGTTCGACCGCTCCCTGGTCGAGGACCGGGTGGTCTTCGTCGGCGTCACCGCCCTGGGCTTCGCCGACGACTTCTGGGTCCCCACCTCCCGGTCCGGCGTGAAGATGGCCGGGGTGGAGATCCACGCCCAGGCCGCGGAGATGCTCCTGCAGGGGAACTACCTGGCCGACCAGGACCCCCTGATCACCGTCGTCGGCATCCTCTCCCTCTCCCTGCTCAGCGGCGCCATCCTGGCCCGCTGGCAGCCGGTGCTGGCCGGCCTGACCTCGCTCATCTGCTTCGCCCTCTACTTCGTGCTCGCCATCTTCTACGGCCTGTCCAGCGAGCAGGAGGTGAACCAGTCCAGCACCTTCACCATCCTCAACGCCGTCTTCCCCGCGACGGCGATGCTCGGCACGACCCTGGGGGTGATGTTCTACCGCATCGTCTTCGAGCAGGCCGAGCAGCGGGCGACGCGGGGCGCGATGGGCAAGTACCTCTCCCCGCCGGTGCTGCAGGAGGTGCTGAAGGACCCGGCGGCGCTGCACCTCGGAGGGCAGAAGCGGGAGATGACGGTCCTCTTCTCGGATATCCGGGGCTTCACCACCCTCTCCGAGCGGATCGACCCCGAGCTCCTGGTGCACTTCCTGAACGAGTACCTGACGGCCATGACCGACCTGATCTTCGAGCAGCAGGGCGTGCTGGACAAGTACCGCGGGGACGGGATCATGGCCTTCTGGGGCGCCCCGAGCGACCAGCCGGAGCACGCCCGGCTCGCCTGCCGCGCCGCCGACGCCATGGTGCGCCGCCTGCCCGAACTGCAGCACGCCTGGACGGCGCAAGGGCTCCCCCGGCTGAACATCGGCGTCGGCATCAACAGCGGGTCGATGACGGTGGGCAACGTGGGCTCGAAGCAGCGCTTCGACTACACCGTGGTCGGCGACGCGGTCAACCTGGCCGCCCGGCTGGAGGAGGCGAACAAGGAGTTCCGCAGCCAGATCCTGATCGGGGAGAAGACCCGGCAGCTGGTGGGCGACGAGTTCGTCACCCGCTCGCTCGGCCCGGTGCAGCTGCGCGGGCTCTCCACCGCCTCGCCGATCCACGAGCTGCTCGGGCCCCGGTCGCTGGCGGCCGAGCTCCCGGCGCACTACATCGAGCTGTGGGACGGTGCGCTCCTCGCCTACCAGGAGGGTCGTCTGGCCTCGGCGCAGGAGGGCTTCGCCCGCTGCCTCGCCCTGCGTCCGGACGACGGGCCGGCGCAGACGCTGCTGCGGCGCACGACCGAGCGGGCGCTCGAGGAGCGGATCGCGCGCTAGCCCAGCGGCTCGCCCGCAGGCCCGGAGGCGGGCCCGGAGGCGGGCCCGGAGGCGGCTCAGAGGAAGGGGTTGCGGGCCCGCTCGTTGGCGAGGGTCGTCGCCGGGCCGTGGCCGGGGTAGAAGACCGTCGCCGCCGGCAGCGTGGCCAGCTTGCGCTCGAGGGAGTCGAGCAGCGCCGCGTAGCCGGCGCGGGGGCTGCCGGCCGAGCCGGCGAACAGGGTGTCGCCGCAGAACGCCGCCGCCGCCGCGCCGTCCTGGAGGACGTAGGTGGCGCTCCCCGGGGTGTGGCCCGGGGTGTGCAGCGTGCCCACCCGGAACGGGCCGATCTCCAGCACGCCGTCCGCGCCGAACGGGCGCACGGCGGCCGCCGGGACGCCGGCGACGCCTTCGGTGTCCTGCTCCTGGACGTACACCGGAGCGCCGGTTGCGGCCTGGACGGGGACGACGGCGCCGGTGTGGTCGCCGTGGCGGTGGGTGACCAGGATGCCGGCGGGGCGCCGCCCCGAGGCGGTGGCCGTCGCCAGCACCCGCTCCGGGCCGGAGCCGGGATCGACGATCAGGCAGGCCCCGTCCGGGGCGGTGACGACGTAGCAGTGCTCGGGGTAGTCGTCGGTCAGGCAGTCGACCGTGTAGCGCTGCCCGATCGTCCAGGGCACCTCGGGCGCCGACCAGCGCTCGTCGGCCAGCTCCCAGAGGGCGTCGGGACGGAGGCCGAGCGCGTCCGCCAGGCGGCGCACGTCGGCCTCCTCCGGGTGGCGGGTGTAGACCTCGACGCCCTTGAGGTCGCTCTCGGAGAGGCCGCTGCGGGCGGCCAGCTCCGCGACCGACAGGCCCAGTCCGGTGCGGGCCTTCTTTACGACGTCTCCGAGCTCGTCTTCAAGTCCAGGCATCAGGCAGGCGGCCTCAGCGCGCGGGGAATCACCGCCGGACGGCGGAGGGAGCGGTGAGAGGGGTACGCCCGGCAGGATTTGAACCTGCGGCCTCTTGCTCCGGAGGCAAGCGCTCTATCCCCTGAGCTACGGGCGCGTGGTCGAGAGCCGGATCTGAGACCCGGTCTTCAGGCCCCGCAAGTATAGCACGGCCTGGAGAACCGGTCCGCCGGGGCTAGTTCGGCGAGGCGACGTTGGCCTGAATCTTGTCCAGCAGGTCGCCGATCTCGAACGGCTTGAACAGGTGGTCGACGATGCGCAGCGCCAGCAGGTCGTCGATGCCGTCCAGGGCGTTGGTCTTGGCGGTGATGACGATGATGGGGATGTGCTTCAAGTCGTCGTCGAGCGAGAGCAGCTTGATCTGGTCGAGCCCGTCCAGGTAGGGCATCATGATGTCCATCAGGATCAGGTCGGGCTGCGACTCCTTGGCCCGATCGAACGCCCGCAGACTCTGCGTCGCGGTCGTCACCTCGTAGCCCTCGTCGGACAGGACGTCCGAGAGCATCCGCACGATGTGCGGGTCGTCGTCCACTATCAGGATGCGGCTCACTCCCTGCTACCCCTCCGGTGTCTGCGGCTGCGCTCGTACGGGCGACTCACGGCGCCACCGGGCCTGCACGCCGTGTGCCGCGAATCGCCAAAGTGTATAGCGCTAGCGCTTTTGGAGCCAGAACGCCGCCAGGCAGCCGGCGCCGGCGGTGATAGCCAGAACGGCCGCCATCGCCGTCATCAGCGGCAGCAGGGCGCCGGGCCGGCTGGGCAGCCAGCCGACGAGGGCCTCCGGCACCACCCGGAAGGGATCGGC
>DATLLM010000103.1:0-3025 GCA_035537855.1 Chloroflexota bacterium
CGGGCCAACTGGGAGCGCACCTTCCGCGCCGCCCTCGCCCGCGACTACAACCACCCCTGCGTCTTCGCCTGGATCCTCTTCAACGAGACCTGGGGCCTCGAGGAGCACCAGCGTCCCGAGGGCTGGTCCTGGGTCACCGACATGTTCAAGCTGGCCAAGACGCTCGACCCCACCCGCCTCGTCGAGGACAACTCGCCCTACCTGTACGACCACGTGACGACGGACATCAACACCTGGCACTTCTACATCGGGGACTACGACCGGGCCCGGCGCCACGTGCAGAACGTGGTCGAGCAGAGCTTCGAGGGCTCGCCGTACCACTACGTCGGCGGGGTGTACGCGGACGTCGCCGGGGCGGAGGTGTACCGGCAGGGGACGCAGCCCCTGCTGAACAGCGAGTACGCCGGGATCTCCGCCTGGGGCGGCGACCGCGACATCTCCTACTCCTTCAAGTTCCTCACCGGGGAGCTGCGCCGCCACGACATGATCTGCGGCTACGTCTACACCGAGCTGGCGGACGTGGAGTGGGAGCACAACGGTCTGCTCAACTACGACCGCAGCCCCAAGGTGTTCGGCTACGACCACTTCGTGCCCGGGATGACGGTCGCCGACCTCAACGGGGCGGACTTCGTCGGCCTGGACTGCCCCCCCTGCCAGACCCTGGCCCCGGGGGCCGTCTTCCGCGCCACCCCCTTCGTCTCCCACTGGGGGCCGCAGGAGATCGCGGGCGGGACGTTGCGCTGGCGCCTGAGCGCCGTCGACCGCTTCGGGCAGCGCCGCGAAGTGGGCGAGGGCTCCTCCGTGGTGTCCCCCCGGCGCTACTCCGTCACCGTCTTCCCCCAGATCGAGGCGGCGCTCCCCGGGGAGATCTCGCTGGTCACGGTCGCCCTGTGGCTGGAGGACGGCGCGGGCGCGGTGCGGGCGCGCAACTACGTCAACGTGGACGTCTACGCCGGGCGGCTGGACGCCCAGGCGGAGGAGACGCCGGCGGGGACGGTGCTGCGCTTCGTACCCGGCGACTTCCTCGGCTCGAGCTGGCTCGACCCCCGGATCGGGCCGCGGGGGAGCAAGTTCGGCGCCCAGGGCGCCGGCTGGGTGGACTACGCCGTCGGGCTGCCGGACGACTTCGATCCCGGCGCCGTGCGCCGGCTGCGGCTGCGCTTCGAGGCCGGGGCGCGCACGGCGCAGCACCGTCTGGACTGGCGGGACACGCAGCACCTCCACGTCGGGGACTACCCGCAGACGGAGACCCGCACCCTGCCCTCGGACGTGCTGGTGTGGGTCAACGGGGTGCGGGTCGGCGCCGTGCGCCTGCCGGACGACCCGGCGGACGCCCGGGGGGTGCTCAGCCTGCACAACAGCGACTACTTCGAGGCCGGCTCCTACGGCTTCCTGACCACCCTCGAGGCGGACGAGGCGCTGACCCGGCGGATCGTGGAGAACACCCAGGGCGGGCGCCTGATCGTGCGCTTCGAGGTGCCTCAGGCGGGCCCGGCGGGCGGGCTGAACCTGTACGGGCAGCGCATGGGCGCCTACCCGGTGGCGCCCACGATCTTCCTCGACCGCTAGCCTCGGGCCCCCGGGGCCCGAGGCTCAAGGGGCCGGGTGCCCCCGGGGGGCAGCCGGGACGGTCAGGCGCTCGCGGCGCGCCGGAAGGCCGCCTCGTCCAGCTCGAGGCCCAGGCCCGGCTTCTGCGGGACGGTGATGTGGCCGTCCTTGAACTCCAGCGGCTCCTTGAACAGGCCGTTCAGGCGCTCGCTGACGCCGGTGAACTCCTGGGGCCGGTTGGCGTCGCGCAGGCTGGCGATGAAGTGCAGGTTCGCCGCCGTGCCGATGGTGGGCTGGGTCTGGTGGGGCACCATGTGCTTGTGGTGCGCCTCGCCCAGGGCGGCGATCTTGCGGATCTCGGAGATGCCGCCGCACTTGACGATGTCCGGCTGGATGATGTCCACCTGGCCGCGCTCGATCAGGTCGCGAAACTGCCAGCGGGTGTACTCGTGCTCCCCGGCGGAGACGGGGACGTCGAGGGCCTGGGCGACCTGGGCGTAGCCGGCGTAGTCGTCCACCATCACCGGCTCCTCGAAGTGGTAGATGCCCAGGCTCTCGAAGCGCCGCCCCTGGAGGATGGCGGTCGAAGGGGAGTAGCCGTTGTTGGCGTCGAAGCTGAGCGGCACGCGGTCGCCGGTGAGCTTCTTGCACTCCCGGAACATCGCCCAGTCCTTGTCCGGGTCGACGTCCACGCGGTAGCTCCAGTCCATCCGGATCTTGATCGCCGTGTAGCCCTTCTCGAGGTGGTCCTCGACGATCCGGGCGTGCTCGGCCGGCGTGCGGCCGGAGCCCCCGCCGAGGCTGGCGTACATCCGCACCTTCTCCCGGTAGCAGCCCCCCAGGAGGGTGCAGATGGGCAGCCCGGTGACTTTGCCCAGGATGTCCCACAGGGCGATGTCCACCCCGGCGATGGCCTCCAGGTGGGCGCCCATCACCCCCAGCTTGTAGGCCCGGTAGAACATCGTCGTCCACAGCTTGTCGATCTCCAGCGGGTTCTGGTCGAGGCAGAGTGGCCGCAGGACGGTGTCGACGAAGTGGGCCAGCACGGGGGCGTTCATCGGGCTGCACTCGCCCAACCCGGTGACCCCCTCGTCGGTGAACACCTGCACGAAGATCGACCGCCCGAAGACGATCGTGGCCTTGACGTCGGTGATGCGCATCGCCCCTCCTCCCGCCGGCGCCGCCCGCCGCGCCGCCGGCGCGGGCATTATAGAGAGGCGGGCGGCGGGCGAGGCGTCCGGGTCAGGCCGGGACGCGGGCGCGCCAGTAGGGGTCGGGCGGCGGCGGCGCCGGCGAGAGCCAGGCCACGGTCAGGCAGACGGCGCTGAACAAGAAGCCGAGGAAGACCCCCCACAGCGCCGGCGCCGGGGCGGTGACGCTGCCCACCCCCTGACCGACGAGGACGTTGTCCGGCAGGGCGGTGGCCACCCGGTAGAGGACGATCCCGCTGAACAGGGTGCCCCCGTAGGCCAGGAGC
>DATLLM010000104.1:0-6935 GCA_035537855.1 Chloroflexota bacterium
CCTTCAGGGCGGCGCGCAGGGCGGCCGCGTCGACCGCGCCGGCGGCGCGGGGGACGACGTACGCCACCAGGCGCTTGTCTCCGGGCACGTCCTCGCGGGCGATCACCACCGCCTCGCGCACGGACGGCTGGCGCAGCAGGAGCGACTCGATCTCCCCCAGCTCGATCCGGTAGCCCCGGATCTTCACCTGGTGGTCGAGCCGGCCCAGGAAGTCCACGTTGCCGTCGCGCCGCCAGCGGGCCAGGTCACCGGTGCGGTAGAGGCGGGCCCCGGCGGGCGCGCTGAAGGGGTCGGCGATGAAGCGCTCGGCGGTCAGCTCGGGCCGGTTGAGGTAGCCCCTGACCACGCCGTCGCCGCCGATGAACAGCTCACCGGGGACGCCTGCGGGCACCGGCTGCAGGTCCGCGTCCAGGATGTAGAGGCCGGTGTTGGCGATCGGCCGGCCGATGGGCGGGGCGACCCGGGCCGATTCGCCGCGGGGCAGCCGGTAGGTGGATGACCAGATGGTGGTCTCGGTCGGCCCGTACATGTTGATCACGTCGCCGGCGATCAGATCCTGCAGCTGGGTCGCCAGGGTGGCGGGGAAGGCCTCGCCGCCGATCATGACGTTGCGCAGACGGTGCATCGCCTGGCGGGTGCGCCCGTCCATCACGAGCATACCGGCCATGGAGGGCGTGCACTGCAAGTGGGTCACCCCGTGGCGCTCGATCAGGGCCGGGATGGAGTAGTCGGCCTCTCCGGTCTCCTCCCCGGCTTCGGTCGCGGGGACGGTCTGGCACAGCTCGCGCAGGCGGTTGAGCTGGTCCAGGTGCTCAAGGGCGGTCGCCGAGGCGACGCCGAAGTCGATCAGGCAGGCCACCTCGTCGACGCCGATCTCCCGCACCCGGTCGATCATCTGCTGGCAGGACTCGGGGGTGCCGAAGAGGCCGCTCGTGCCGTAGTAGCGGTTGAAGGCGTGGTCGAGCAGGGCGTCCATCGTCGCCTCGTCGAGCGCTGAGGCGTCGAAGCTCTGCATCGCCGCCTGGCCGCCGCTCGCGTCGCGGTTCTTGAACGCCGGGAAGCTCCAGGCGGCGGCCTTGATCAGGTCGACGGAGCTGCGCAGGTAGCCCTTCATCGGCTCCCTGACGGTCTCCCGCACGGCGTCCTCGTCGTCGCCGACGAACGTGTGCAGCATGAGCGCGACGTGCCCCTCGCCGGGGTGCCCGGCCGCCCGCCAGGCCGCGCGGTAGAGGGCCAGCTTCTGGGCCAGCTCCTCGATCGTCTGCCCCAGCAGGTGGGTCAGCACGCCCGCGCCCAGCTCCCCGGCCATGCGGTAGCTCTCCGGGTTGCCGGCGACGGTGACCCAGGTGGGCAGCTCCGGCTGCACCGGGCGGGGGAGGGTACGCACGGCCACCTCGTCGCCCTTGGGCCCGGGGAAGCCGACCGTCTCGCCGCGCCACAGGCGCTTGACCGTCTCGATCCCCTCCACCATCACGTTCTTGCGGTCGGCGAAGTTCTGGGGGGCGAGGACGAAGTCGTTCGGCTGCCAGCCGGCGGCGAAGGAGATCCCGACGCGGCCCTGGGACAGGTTGTCCACCAGGGCCCACTCCTCGGCGATGCGGATGGGGTGGTGCAGCGGGCTGACCACGCTGCCGGCGCGGATCTGCACCCGCTCGGTGACGGCGGCGATGGCGGCGCCGGCCACGGCCGGGTTGGGGTACAGCCCGCCGAAGGCGTGGAAGTGGCGCTCCGGCGTCCAGACGGCGACGAAGCCGTTGCGGTCGGCGAACCTGGCCCCCTCCAGCAGGAGGCGGTACTTCTCCCCGGCGGAGTCCGCGCCCTCGTCGCTGGCGAAGTAGAACAGGCTGAAGTCCGGCCGCCGGGTGGCCGCTCGGGTGCGGCGCCGGGTCAGCTCGGCGTTGCGGTCCGAGCCGCCGTAGACGACCACCTTGAAGCCGCGGGCGAGGGTCCAGAGCAGCTCGAGGACGGAGATGTCGAACGAGAGGCTGGTCACCGCCAGCCAGGTGCCGGCCGGCTCGCCGTCCAGGCGGGCGTCCATGCCGGCGAAGAAGTTGACCGCGTTGCGGTGCTCCACCATCACGCCCTTGGGCTTGCCGGTGGAGCCGGAGGTGTAGATGACGTAGGCCAGGTGGTGCGGCGCCACCGCGGTGTCCGGCGGGGTCGCCGGCTGGCCGGCGATGGCCGCCCAGTCCGCGTCCAGCCGGATGACCTCGGCGCGCCCGGCGGCGGTCTGGTGGCGGGGGAGGCTGGCGGTCAGGGCGGCCTGGGTCAGCAGCACCCGCACGCCGGCGTCCTCGACCATGAAGTCCAGCCGGTCGCGGGGGTAGGTGGGGTCGAGCGGCAGGTAGGCCCCCCCGGCTTTGTGGATGCCGAGCAGGCCGACCAGCAGCTCGATGGAGCGCTCCATGTAGACGCCGACGATGCCGTCCGGGCCGACGCCCCGCTGGACGAGGTAGTGGGCGACCCGGTTGGCCCGCGCGTCCAGCTCGGCGTAGGTGATCGATTCGCCCTCGAAGACGGCGGCGACGGCGTCCGGCGTGCGCGCCGCCTGCGCGGCGATCAGGGTGTGGATGCAGGCGTCCCGGTCGTACGGCGTCGCCGTCGCGTTCCAGTCGACCAGCAAGCGGTAGCGCTCGGCGTCCGAGAGGAGGCCGACCGTGCGCAAGGGGGCGTCGCCGGCGGCGACGAGCCCGGTGACGAAGACGGCGAACTGCTCCTGCATCGCGGCCACGTCGTCGGCGCTGAAGACGCCGGGGGCGAAGTGCCACTCGCAGGCCGTCCCGTCCGGGGCGACGGCGAAGGTCAGCTCGCTGCCGGGAGCGGGCAGGACGTCCGCCGGGCGCTCGGTCAGCTCGATCTGCACCGCCCCGCCCGGGGCCTCACTCTGCCCGCGCCGGGCGCCCAGCTCGGGGTAGCGGACGACGACGTCGCGCGCGTAGGTCTTGCGCCGGCGGACGGTGGCCATCGCCGCGCGCACCGCGTCCAGGCCGGCCGCGGCCGGGGCGTCCGGATCGACGGCGACGCGCAGGGGCACCCGGGCGGCGAAGAACCCTTCCAGGCCGGCGATCTCCCGGCGCAGCGCCGGGTGGCTGAAGCCCAGGTCGAAGACCGGCTTCCCGGCCAGCCGGGCGAGGTAGAGGGCGAAGGCGGCGGCGAGGAACTCCCCGGCGCGCTCGCCCCCGCCCGGGGCGACGGCCGGCAGATGGGGCGGCACGGGCCAGGCGCGGCGGGCCAGCTCGGGCCCGGCGGCGGCGGAGCGGTTGGCGTAGGGCAGCTCGACCGTCTCGGTCCGCGCCAGACGCCCTACCCAGTAGGACTCGTGGCGGGCGAGGCCGTCGTTGACATCCGTCAGGCGTGCGGCCCGGTCGACGGGCTCACGCTCGGTACTCTGAATCGGCGCCGCCGGGCCGCTCGACTGGGCCACGCCGGAACCGCGCTCCTGCTCCATGGGTCCTCCGTGCCGCCGTCGCCCCACCGGTGCGCGGCGGGCTCATAGCACGTCGACATTCTCGCTTCCGGCCGGTGGGCTACCGTAAATCCGGCATTGAGAACCGGTTGAGAAGGCCGCTACAGCCGGCACGTCCAGAATGACAGCCCGCTCGTAGGCTCAACGTCCGCCGCCAGCACCTCGAATCCGAGGCGCCGGTAGAACGAAAGATTACGCTCGGCGAACGTTTCCAGGTAGCAGGGCAGACCGTCCGCCGCCGCCCGGGCCAGTCCGGGACGCAGGACGGCGCGGCCGGCGCCCCGCCCGCGCTGCGCCGCGTCCACGGCCACTTGATTAAGGTACCAGTGATCGCCGGGCACGGCGCCCTTGCGGAGCGCCTCCAGGCGGCCGACCATGGCCACGATCTTGCCGAACGTCTCCGGCCCGAGCACGGTCGCGGCGTCCAGCAGGCCGGAGCGCCGGAGCCACTCCAGGCGCACGGCCGGCTCCTCGGCGTCGGCGTCCGCCAGGTGCCAGACGGCCACTCCCGCCGGCGGGCGGCGCCGCCCGCCGGGCGCGGCCGGCGATTCGATGACGTCGACCTTCCCGGCGAGCCGGCCGTAGCGGACGAGGGCGGTGTAGTGCCAGCGCAGCACCCGGTCCCGCTGCCGTCCGGCCGGGAACAGGTAGCGGGCCAGGGGATCGTCCGCGAAGGCTCGGGCCAGCATCGCGCCGGCGGCCGCCTCGCGCCGGCCCTCGAGGGCCCCGACGACCGGTTCGAGCACCGCCTAGGCGGCGTACGCGGCGCCCGGCGCGACCCCGCCGGCCGGCGTTCCCGGGACGAGCCGGACGCCGGCGCGGATGCCCAGCCCGGCCAGGTCGACCGCCGCCAGGGCGCGCCCCTCAACCGTCTGCACCTCGGGCAGCCGGACGTCGGACGTGGCCGTCGCCACCACCAGGGCCGCGCCCTCGGCCCGCACCACCGTCCCCGGGAGGGCGGTCGACGGTTGGGGCAGCACCTCGACGGCCGGCACCAGCAGCACCGTGTCCCCGAGATCGATCTTGGGGCGGCCCAGGGGATTCGGCGAGGGCCCGAAGTCCAGCGCCCGGGCGGCGGCCGAGAGGGCGCCGGCCGGCCGCTGCCAGTCCAGCACGCCCGCCCCGGCGGGGCGCTTGTGCAGGGCGAAGTAGGTGCGCTCGTCCAGGCGCGGGTCGGCGAACGCGGCCGTCCCGGCCGCGAGCTCGGCGATCAGCTCGGCGAAGGAGACGATCCCCGCCTCGTAGCACTTGGCGTTGAGGCTGACCGCCGTCTCGTCCGGGGCGATCTCCACGGCGCGCTGCTTGAGGATCCGTCCGGCGTCCACCCGCTCGAGCATCTCGTGCCAGGTGACGCCGTGCACCGTCTCGCCGGCCATGATCGCCCAGGAGGTGGCGTGGGCCCCGGCGTAGCGGGGCAGCAGCGCGTCGTGGAAGTTGATCGCTCCCCGCCGCGGGCGGGCGAGGACGTCCGCCGGCACGACGCGCATGTTGGCCACGCTGAACAGGTAGTCGAAGTCCAGCGCCCCCAGGCGCTCAACCAGGCCGTCCTCGGAATCGAGGTGCGGCACCGCCTGCGCCTCAGCCCACCGCTCGATCAGCGGCTCGGTGGAGACGACGGCGACCACCCGGTGGCCGGCGTGCAGGAACTCCTCGGCACAGCGCACCAGCAGGGTGCCCTGGCCGATGAAGACGGCGGAGAGCTGAGCGGGCTCGACCAACGGCGTGCTCCTCTTCGAGAGTCCGGTCGGTCGGCCGCCGGCGGGACGCGCCGGCGGTGCGGGTCACGGCCAGACCGACGAGTGAATCATGCTCCGGCGCGCGGCGAAAGTCGTTCACATCCGATGGAGACGAGGTTGAGGCCGCCGCGACCGGACCTGAAAGTCCTGGGCCGTTGCTCGCAGGCGACCCACCTGTGTCACCCTCATCGGCCGGGAAGTCAACCCGCTCTCAACCCCACTCCCGAATCCGGCCCAGAGAGGGACATCGCTCATGATCGCGCGCCGCTGCCGCCGGGGACGCCCGCTCCCCCCCGCCGCGACGGTCCGACCGCGCCGGCTGACGATCCTGCTGCTCGGCCTCGTCCTGCTGCTCGCCCCCTGGGCCGCCGCCCTCGCCGTGCCGGCCCCGCCGGCGGCGGCGCAGGGGGCCTCCCTGCCGCCGCTGCCCCGGGGCTGGCCGGGGACGCTGCAGCTGGGGCTCTTCGATGGCGTCGGGGGGGCCGCCGCGATGCAGGCGGACACCGGCTACGGCTTCCGCTACGCCTACCTCGCCGGCGGGGTCAACACCGGCGGCGGCTGGGCCAGCTGGAACCCCGACGGGCGCTTCGCCACCTACTGGATCCAGGACTCGGCGGCCCACGGGATCGTCCCCGTCTTCACCTACTACATGCTCGTGCAGTCCCGCCCCGGGGGCGGCAACGAAGGCGACGCCAACTTCGCCAACCTCCAGAACCGGGACACCATGATCAGCTACTACCAGGATCTGAGGCTGCTCCTGCAGCGCTCGGGGGA
Source organism: Chloroflexota bacterium (assembly GCA_035537855.1). Taxonomy (GTDB): domain Bacteria; phylum Chloroflexota; class UBA11872; order UBA12225; family UBA12225; genus DATLLM01. The sequence continues at coordinate 5,977 of DATLLM010000104.1, forward strand.
GTTCCCCAACCAGACGGTGGTGGTGCATTTCGAGCCCGACTTCTGGGGCTTCATGGAGCAGCGGGCGAGCGGGGACAACGCCGCGACGATCCCGGCGCAGGTGGCCGCCACCGGCCTGCCGGAGCTGGCCGGGCTGCCCAACACGGTGGCCGGCTTCGCCCAGGCCGCCGCCCGGCTGCGGGACGCGTACGCTCCCAACGTCGTCCTGGCCTACCACCAGAGCATCTGGGGCACCGGGAACGACATCCAGTACAGCAACCCGCCGGACGCCGTAGTGGACTCCCTTGCCAGCCGCGCCGGGAACTTCTACAACTCCCTCGGCGCCGGCTTCGACGTGATCTTCAACGACTTCAGCGACCGCGACGCCGGCTTCAAGCAGTACGTCTACGGCGACGGCGGGGCCTCCTTCTGGGACGCCGGCGACTTCGCCCGCCACGTGCGCTTCCTCTCCCGCCTGGTCGGCGTCACCGGGAAGCGGGTCGCCCTGTGGCAGATCCCCTTCGGCAACACCAAGATGCGGGCGATGAACAACACCTGGAACCACTACCAGGACAACCGGGTGGAGTGGCTGCTGGACGACCCGGGGCGCGGGCACCTCAACGCCTACCTCCAGGCCGGCGCCGTCGGCTTCCTCTTCGGCCGCGGCGCGGACGGCACCACCTGCCCCTGCGACGCCAACAACGACGGCGTGACCAACCCCGCCCCGATCAACGGCAACACCGCCACCTCGCTCAGCGCCGACGACGACGGGGGCTACTTCCGGCAGCAGGCCAGGGCCTACTACACCGCCGGGGCCCTCGCCCTGCCCGGCGGCGGGGCGGCGCCCCCGACTCCCACCGGCGTGCCGTCGGCGACGGCGACCGCCGGCGCGGCGACGCCGAGCGCGACCGCCGCCGCCCCCTCGGCGACGCCCGGCGGCGCCCCCGGGTTCACCGCCGCCGCCACGGTCGGCCCCGGGG
>DATLLM010000105.1:0-4175 GCA_035537855.1 Chloroflexota bacterium
GGCGACGTGCGCGCGCGCGTTCAGGTGCGCATCGACGAGACCCACCGGAGCTTCCTCCTGCTGCAGGCACTGCTCGAGCCCCTGCGCGAGGAGCCGCCGGCCCGGGAGCCGCTCCGCGTTCCCCTGGGGCCGCTCGCGGCCGACCGCGCCGGGGTCGGGTGGACGGAGTCGCCGCGGGGGGCCTCGGTCCACTGGCTGATGGCGGACACGGCGGGGCGCGTGCTCCGCTACCATGCCCGCACGGCGTCCTTCGCCAATTGGCCCTGCGTCGCGCTGGCGGCCCCCGGCAACATGGTGCCCGATTTCCCCTTGATCAACAAGAGCTTTGAGCTGTGCTACGCCTGCTGCGACCGCTGACGCCGGCGCGCCGGCGGCGGGCGCTCCGGGCCACGCGGGGCCTGTGGCCCGGTGACGCGACGCGCGGCCCTGCCGCAAACCAACGACCAGGTGTGCGATGCTGACGATCTTCCGCCGAAGCCTCGCGACCGGTGTCGTCACCGGCCCCTATCCTGAGGCGCCGGACCCGATGCCGGCCGGCGCCCGCGGCACGCCCGAGCTGCGCCCCGACCGGTGCCGCGGGCACGGCGCCTGCGCCGCCGCCTGCCCCACCGACGCGATCGCGCTGGCGCCACCCCCACCGCGGCCGGCCGGCCACCTGCCGGAGCCGGGCGACGCGGCCAACCGGCTCCCCGAGGCGGCCCTGGACGGCCCGCGCAGCTGGCAGATCGACTACGGGCGGTGCGTCTTCTGCGGCCTGTGCGCCGAGGTGTGTCCGGAGGACGCCATCGCCATCACCGGCCGCTACGAGCTGGCCGCGCGGCGGCGCGAGGGCCTGATCGTGCCGGTGCGGCTGGCCGGCGGGCCCCCCCCCTCGCCGGCCGGCCCCGTGGCGACCCCACCGGCCACCGAGCAGGCCGGGTCTGCGCCGCCCCCACGTGACGCCACGCTGGCCGAGCGGCTGCGCCGCGCGATCCGCGGCGCGTTCCGCCGCTCGCTCCACGTGCGGCACCTGGACGCCGGCTCGGACAACGCGGCCGACTGGGAGTTGACCATGCTGCTCAGCCCGGTGTACGACCTGCAGCGGCTGGGGATCGACTTCGTCGCCTCGCCGCGCCACGCCGACGTGCTGGCCGTCACCGGGCCGGTGACGCGCGGGCTCGAAGCCGCCCTGCTGCGCACGTACGAGGCGACGCCCGATCCGAAGCTGGTGCTGGCGATCGGCGCGGCGGCCTGCGGCGGCGATGTCGTCGCCGGGAGCTACGCCGTTGTCGGCCGCCGTGGCGATCGCGGGGGCGTCGACCGCATCATCCCCGTAGACGTGTACGTCCCCGGGGACCCGCCCCGCCCGCAGGCCATCGTCTACGGCTTGCTGCTGGCGCTGGACCGGCTCCCACCGGCGGCCGGCGCCGGGCGCGCGCGCCGTTACCGTTAGTCGCTGGTCGGTCAGGTCAGGGCGGTCCGGCGGGCGTGACCAGGTGGGGGGCGTCGCCCCCCAGCGCATGATCGGAGACCGGGACAAACCGGGGGCTACGCGGCTGAGGGGGAGCGTCCGACGGAGTGCGCTGCTCGTCCGCTACTGGGTCGCTAACGTAGATCCCGCAGTCTACGGTGACTACGGTGACTACGGTGAGTGCACGAGGTGCACGGCGAGGCCGCTCCACGGGAGGCGCAGGCGCTGTGGGGCCCGGCGCCGTCCCCGGTGCGCGGCCACAGCGCGGGTGACCCGCAGCGTGCGGCGCTCGCGGGCGAAGGTGCCCAGGCCGTCGACGTGCGCGGCGCGGAAGGCGGCCGGCTTCCGGATCACCGCCGGCCGGGCGCCGGCGGCGCGGATCTGCAGGCCGATGGCCAGGTTGCGGGCCAGCAGCCGGAAGCCGAGCGCGACCCGGTTGGGGCGCAGCTGGTAGGTGACCAGGTGGTCGAGGTCGTTCCCGTTGAGGAGGGAGAGCATGTCAAAGTGTGGGGGACCGGCGCCGGCGCCCCCTGACCGGGTGCAGCCGAGATACGACACCGACACCGTTGGCGAATTGAGCGGCCTGGCGGAGCGCCGTCAAGCGGTGTTGGCCAGGGCGGCGAACCGGGACTGGCGGGTGGGGGCCCGGGGCACCTCCTGCAGCCAGGCGAAGATCCGGGCGATGTTGATGGCCACAGCGGTCGCGACGTGCTGCACGTGGGGCTTGGCCAAGCCCCGGTAGCGGGCCTGGCGGAGCTCGAACGCCCGCACCCCCTGGGAGAGGGTGCTCTCGATCCCGGCCCGGGCGGCGTACTGGGCCTTGAAGTCCGGCGTGGTCTGCCGCCGGCGCGCCGCCTGGATGGCCCGGTGCAGCGGCTCGGGGCGCAGCGTCAGGCTGCGGGGCGTCGCCTTGGCGCGCGTGCACTGGGCGCGGGCCGGGCAGGGGCTGCAGTCGGCGCCCGCGAACGCGACGGTGATCGTCTCCTGGTCCCGCCGCGTGCGGGTCGGCACCCAGCGGCGGCTCATCCGGCCCTGGGGGCAGGTCACGGTCCGCGCCGGCCAGTCGACGGCGAAGTGGCTGACGTCGTAGCCTTGCCCGGCCTTGGCCTGCCACTTCCCGTCCCCCTGCATGGGGCCCAGCCGGTCGACCCCGTAGGTCGTCCAGCTGGTCACTAGTGTCCTGCGCCGTTAGTTCGTCGTTAGTTTGACGTGGATGGTAGGTCTGGTGCGGTGGCAGGGCGTCGAGGTCCCAAGATCGAGCCGCTGATCCTCACCGAGGCGGAGCGGTCGACGCTGGCGGGGTGGGTGCGGCGGCGGAAGTCGGCGCAGGCGTTGGCCCTGCGGTCGCGGATCGTGCTGGCCTGCGCCGGTGACGGCGTGCCGCCGGTCGTGGCCGTGGCCAGGGACCTGCGCGTGGCGCCGGACACGGTCCGCAAGTGGCGCCGGCGGTTCCTGGCCGCTCGGCTGGACGGGTTGCTCGACGAGCCCCGGCCCGGCCGCCCGCCCACCATCGGCGTCGCGGCGGTGGAGGCGGTGGTGGTGGCCACCTTGGAGGCGATCCCCGCCGACGCCACGCACTGGTCGCGCGCGTCGATGGCGGCCCGGAGCGGGCTGTCCCGGTCCACCGTCGGCCGGATCTGGAGGGCGTTCCGGCTCAAGCCGCACCTGACCGACACCTTCAAGCTGTCGACCGACCCCCTGTTCGTAGAGAAGGTCTACGACGTCGTCGGGTTGTACTTCGACCCGCCCGCGGGAGCGATCGTGCTCTCGGTGGACGAGAAGTCGCAGATCCAGGCGCTGGACCGATCGCAACCGGTCCTGCCGATGCGGCCCGGGCGGCCGGAGCGCCGGACCCCCGACGACGTCCGCAACGGGCTCACCACCTTGTTCGCGGCGTTCGACGTCGCCACCGGCGAGGTCATCAGCGCGCTGCACCGCCGGCACCGGGCGGCCGAGTTCAAGCAGTTCCTGAGCCGGATCGACGCGCAGGTCCCGGCGCCGCTGCAGGTCCACCTGATCTGCGACAACGACGGCACCCACAAGACCCCCGCGATCCGGGCCTGGCTGGACGCGCATCCCCGCTTCCGGATGCACTTCACCCCCACCGGCGCCTCGTGGATCAACCAGGTCGAGCGCTGGTTCGGCTTCCTGACCGACCAGCAGCTCCGCCGCGGCGCGCACAAGACCGTCCAGGCCCTGGAAGCCGACATCCGGTCGTGGATCGAGCACTGGAACGACGACCCCAAGCCCTTCATCTGGACCAAGTCGGCGGCGGAGATCCTCGACGCGCTCGCCCACTTCTGCCAACGAACTTCTGGCGCAGGACACTAGCCCGCCTTCGGCGCCGGCTTGTCCAGGATCAGCTGGATCTGCTGGGCCATATTCTGGAAGAAGCCCCCGTCGTACTGCACCTCGCCCCGCACCGCCTTCCCGATCTCGGTGCCGAGCACGCGCTCCGCTTCCGCCGCCAGGAAGTTGGCGGCGAAGCCCGGCGGCTCGGGCAGCTCCATCGAGCGGGCCAGAGCGGCCATCACCCCCGGCGGCATGTCCGGGGCATTGAGCACGCGCGGATCGGTGTACACGTCCTTCCGCACGCCGAAGTGCGCTGAGGTCTGGCCGCTGAGCGGGGTAGGCAGGCCCATCACCACGCCGGTCTCCTTCTCGGCCAGGAACTTCTGGAACTCCCAGGCCTCGTCCGGGTGCGTGGTGATCTTGGACATGCCGG
>DATLLM010000106.1:0-2849 GCA_035537855.1 Chloroflexota bacterium
GTACGCCCAAGCGCTCCGCGGGCCGAAGGCCGCGGCGGCCCGGACGCTGGAGGGCGCGCTCTACGGCGACGCCGCGGGCTGAGCCGGCGGGCTCGTGGGCGACTCGCCGAAGTTTGGTCCTGCGGGGACGCAGAAGGCCGGTTGTCGCCCCCGACAACCGGCCTTCGTGACCTGGGACTAGGTGGTATCCCCGGAGGGATTCGAACCCCCGGCCTTTTGGTTCGTAGCCAAACGCTCTATCCAGCTGAGCTACGGGGACACACGGCCACGCGATTGGTGCGCCCGGGGGGGAGGTCCGGACGGGTCCCGTCCGGGCTTCCGGCGGGCGACGCCGGGCATTGCCGTCCGATCAGTATACCAGATCGCCGGGCGCCGGAACCCCCGGGGGAGGCGTCCGGCGCAACGGGATCGGGTCGAGGGCGGCGGGGCGCCGCGGGCGGGGCTACTCGTTGGAGCTGCTCTCGCCTTCCTCGTAGTACTCGATGTCCGCGGTCGATTCTTCGGCCGCTTCCTCGCCGTCGGCGCTGTCGTCCTCGCCGTCGTCGGCGAGCAGGTCCTCGTCGAGGTCGTAGCGCATGGCCCGGTCCTTGGTGTAGGCCCGCAGCTCCGGCGGCAGGGGGCCGCCCTTGGAGGGGAAGGAGACGCGGCCTTGCAGATCGGGGGCCTGGTAGATCTCGCGCACGAGGACGCGAATCCCCGTCTCGGCGACGCTCATCACCCCGGCGACGTACTTGTTGCCCCCGTTGAGCAGCTCGATGAGGCGCAGGGCAGCGCGGGCGGGGAGGACGCCGACGGTCTCGCCCCGGCCGTTCTCCACCGCCACCTGGGCCCCCTCCGGCTTCAGGTACACCTGATCGCCGGCGGTCATGCGCGCCAGGATGGGGGTCGCCGCGGGGTTCTTCAGCTCGAAGATGCCCGTCTTGCCGGTCTCTTCCACGAGCAGGCGGGGGTCGAGCTTGGTGCGCGTCTCCTCCGTGCCGGGGCTCTCGTCGATCAGCAGGGAGAGGCGCCGCACCTGCTTCACGGCGATGGTGTTCTGGGCGTCCAGCTTGAGCGTCTCGTTGTAGGCGTCTCGGGCCTCGGTGTAGCGGCCGAGCTCGGAGAGGGCCTTGCCCAGACGGTTCCAGGCGTCCCCCTCCTCAGGCGAGAGATCGATGATCTGGCGGTTGACGTCGACCGCCTCCTGCCACTGATTCTGCATCGCCAGCCGGACCGCCTGATCGGCCAGCTGGCGCTTCTGGCGGGCGCGCTCGGCGGCGCTGGCTGTGAACGTGGTCAACTCAGTACCTCGCGGCGGCAACGACTCCCGGGTCGAACCGGATTGCCGTGTTTCTTACCAGAGTGTAGCAAGGTCCCTTACGCTACCGGCAGGGGCGCCGGCGGCGGGGACGGCACACGGTAACGAAACGGCGCGCGGCCCGGATCGGCGCGCTCAGGCCAGGACCGGGAGGCGGCGCGAGCGCAGCGGGGCGGGGGTGAGCAGCTGCCCTTCCAGGAACCAGGGACTGGTGCGGGTGATCAGCACCCGCACCAGGGTGCCCGTCGGATCGTGGGGGGCGTCGAAGAAGACCAGCTTGTTCGTGCGCGTGCGACCGCCCCAGCGGGTGCCGGCGGGGGCCACCGGCGACGGGGACTCGCCCAGGGTGGTGGTGGCGCCGGCGGACGCGGCCGGGCGCTCGGACGGCCCCTCGACGAGCACCTCCAGGATGGCCCCGTCGAGGGCGGCGTTGCGCTCGGTGGCGATCGCCGCTTGCAGGCGCTCGACGGCGTGCAGGCGGCGCTTCTTCTCCGCCAGCGGGACGTCGTCCGCCCAGAGGCGCTCGGAGGGCGTCGCCCGGCGCGGGGAGTAGGCGGCGACGTGCACGACGTCGAAGCGCACGTCGCGGATCAGGTCGAGGGTGCGCTCGAACTGCGCTTCCGTCTCGCCGCAGAAGCCGACGATGACGTCGGTGGAGAGGGAGACGCCGGGGATGCGGTCGGTGATCCGCCCGATCAGCTCGCGGTAGTGCCCGGACCGGTAGCGGCGCCCCATGCGCTTGAGGACGGCGTCGTCGCCCGCCTGCACCGGCAGGTTGATGTGCTCGCACACCTTGGGCAGCGCGGCGACGGCCTCGATCAGGTCGTCGCTCATGTGGTTGGGGTGGGAGGTGAGGAAGCGGATGCGCTCCAGGCCGGGCAGGGCGTCGATCTGCTCGAGCAGGGCGGAGAGCTTGATCGCCGGGCTGAGGTCGTCGCCGTAGGCGTCGACCGTCTGCCCCAGCAGCACGACCTCCTTCGCCCCCTCGGCGAGCAGCCAGCGGCACTCCTCCAGGATCTCCTCGGGCCGCCGGGAGGACTGCACGCCGCGGGTGTAGGGGACGATGCAGTAGGTGCAGTTGTAGTTGCAGCCGTAGATCACCGGGACGTAGCGGGAGACGGCCTGGGAGACGCGCTCGTGGGCGATGGCGCTGCCGGCGCCGAGCTTCTCCGGCTGGAGGTCGCCCCAGTCCGGGGCGTCGACCAGGCCCCGCTCGGCGAGGTGCTCGAGCAGGGCCTCCGGACGCCGGGGGTTGACGTAGAGGTCGACGACCGGCGCCTTCTTCAAGAAAGCGTCGACGTTGCCGTCGGTGACGCAGCCGGTGACGGCGACCACCAGCTCGGGGCGGGCCTGCTTCAGGCGCCCGAGGCGCCCCAGCTCGCCCCACAGGCGGTCCTCCGCACCCTGGCGCACGGTGCAGCTGGTCAGCAGCACCAGGTCGGCCTCCTCGGCGACGCCCACCTGGCGGTGCCCGTGGTCGTTCAGGGCGCGGGCGATCCGCTCGCTGTCGGCCACGTTCATCTGACAGCCGACGATCCAGAAGTGGTATTTC
>DATLLM010000107.1:0-2294 GCA_035537855.1 Chloroflexota bacterium
CCTCTACCCGCGGCGCGGTGCTGGCCCGGGGCGTGGGGCTGGTGGCCGGGGGCGCCGTGCTGGCCGCTTGCGGGCAGGGCGGCGGCGAGGGCGCGGCGAACGGCGCCGCCGGCGGGGGCGCGCCGAAGACGGTCGACCTGATCTACGTCTCCGACCCCGGCGAGCAGCCGGTCCACGAGCGTTGGGCGGCCCGCTTCCACGAGCTCAACCCGGCGCTGACGATCACGCTGACCCTGCTCAAGGAGGACGCGGAGTACGTCCCCAAGGTGGTGGCGGCCGCCGCCGGCGGCACCCCGCCGGACGCCTCCTACGTCCACCCGGCGATGCTGCCCGGGCTCGCCGCCAAGGGCGTGCTGCGCCCCATCGAGCCCTACGTGCAGCGGGACAGGTCGGCCCGCCTGGACGACTTCTATCCCACCACCCTGGACTACTACCGCACCCGGGGCAAGCTGTGGGGGCTGGTCTACTACTCCGGGCCGTCGGTGACCTACTACAACAAGACCCTGTTCGACCGCCTGGGCGTGGAGACGCCGGCGGCGATGGAGACGCGCAAGGCGTGGACCTGGTCGGCCCTGATCGACGTTGGCAAGCGCCTGGTCACCGGCCAGGGCGAGGCGAAGACCTTCGGCTACACCGGCACGAGCAGCGCCCTGCACTGGTTCAACGTGGCCATCTGGGGGAACGGCGGCCAGGTGTGGGACGAGGCGATGACCAAGATGCTGCTCGACCAGCCCGCCGCCCTGGCGGCGATCGAGCAGCAGACGGCGATGCAGACCCTGCACCGCATCGTCCCGGACGCGGAGGAGCGCAAGGGCCTGCCCGGGGGCTTCCTCTCCGGGCGGGTCGGCGTGACCTACGGCATCCGGGGCAACGTCCCCAGCTTCAAGGACGCCCCGTTCCAGCTGGGGATGGCCGGACTGCCGGCGGGGCCGCAGGGCCGGGTCTGCCGCAACGGGCCGAACGCGTTCTGCCTCTACGCCGCCGGGCGACAGCCGGACGCGGCCTGGGCCTACTCCAACTGGGTCACCCAGGCGGAGGCGCAGCGCAGCAGTCTGGAGCTGAAGCGCAACGTCCCGGCGCGCAAGAGCGTCGCCGGCTCGGGCGACTTCGAGCGCACCCTCTACCCTTGGGAGAGCGCCGCCCTCTACCGGGAGGCGTCCGAGAAGGTGCGCGGCTTCCCCCTGCCTTCCACCTACGACGACCTCAACAAGCTGTTCGGCACGGCCTACACCAGCGTGCTCGACGGCGCGGCCGCCCCCAAGGACGCCATCAGTCGGGTGCTGCCCCAGATGAACCAGCTCCTCGCCCAGAAGGAGTAGCCGCCCCGCGGAGCGCGTGACGTTTGCGAGGGCTCGCTGTGTTGGGGCGAGGAGATGCGCCCGGCGCGGCGGACGCGCGGGCGGTGCGGGGCCACCTCGAGGCCGTGACGCCGCTCTCCGCCCGGTGGGAGCGCCACTGGAAAGGCGCCGCGACGGAATGACGGAAGGCGCCGTGACGGAGGCACCATGACGCAAGACGCCGTGACGCCCGCGGTGGCCGGCGGGGCCGGTCTCCCCGTCGTGTTCATCGTGGACGCCGATCCAGCGGCCCGCGCCGCGACCGAGGCGGCCCTGGTCCGCCGCTTCGGGGCCGACTACCGGGTGCGGACGGCCGACTCGGCCGCGGCCGGCCTCGCCGCGCTCGAGGGCCTGGCGCGCCGGGGCGAGGCGGTGGCGCTCGTGGCGGCCGACCTCCGCCTGCCCGGGACGGACGGGGTCGACGTCCTCGAGCGGGCGCACGCCCTCCACCCGGGCGCGGGGCGCGCCCTGCTGGTGGCGATGGACCGGCGCGGCACCCGGATCCCGTTCGGGGAGCTGGGGGCCCTGCAGCGCGCGACCGCCCTGGGGCGGGTCGACTTCTGGGTCCTGAAGGGGTGGGTCACCCCCGAGGAGTGGCTGTACCCCCAGGTGCAGGCGGCCCTCAGCGCCTGGACGGCGGCCCACGGCCCGCACCACGAGGTGGTGCGCGTGGTCGGCGAGCGCTGGTCGCCGCGCAGCCACGAGCTGCGGGAGGCCCTGACCCGCAACACCGTCCCCTTCGGGTTCTACGCCGCGGACGCCGACGCGGGCCGCCGGCTGCTGCGCGCGCACGGGGGGGACGCCCGGCGGCTGCCGGCGGTCATCCTCCACGACGGCTCGGTGCTGCACGACCCGACCCTGGTCGACGTCGCCGACGCCCTCGGGGTCAACACGCGGCCCTCGGCCGAGGTCTACGACCTGGCCATCGTCGGGGCGGGGCCGGCCGGGCTGGCGGCG
>DATLLM010000108.1:0-4356 GCA_035537855.1 Chloroflexota bacterium
CGCAGGTCGGCGTCGAGCGGATGAAGGTCGTGCTCGCGGAGGAGGAGTACCCCGTCGCCTCGGTCGAGCCGGCCACCGCCGCCTGAGCGCCGCCCCGGAGGGAAGGAGCCGAACCCGTGACCAAGCTCGTCCTGGACGTCCACGCTCACCCGGCGCACGCCCTCCACCGGGGTGAGGGCCTCGGTGATGGTGCGGGCGCAGTGGTCGCAGGAGATCTCGGGGACGGTCAGGACGGCGGTGGTCACGGTCGGGCTCCTTTCGCTGCGGTGCGGTGCGGTTGGGGTCGTTGGGTCGGCGGGCCGGCGGTCTCGGTCCCGGCTCAGCCGTGGGTGTGGTCGTCGGGGTTGTGGCCGCCGGCGTCGACCACGAAGTCCGCCGTGATCACCTGCCCGTCGGCCGTCCGGAACTGCCCCCAGAGCTTGTACAGCCCGGGGGCGGCGAAGCGGTGGTGGAAGCCGATCTCCGGCCCGAAGCGGGTCCCCGGGAGGGGCCAGAGCTCCCCGCCGGCGGCGTCCTCGGCCTCGCCGTGGCCGTGCTCGATGCTGTACAGGCGGTCGCTGGCGACGATCACGTGGCCGGCAGCCGCGAGGTACGGCTGCAGGTCGCGCAGCGGCGCGCCGGTCTTGGCGTCGGCGAAGCGGAACTCCAGTTCGGAGGTCTCCCCTACGCGGGCGTCCCCGTGCAGCTCGACCCGCACGCCGCCCACCGTCTTGGGGCTGCGATCCTCGCGCAGCGCCGCCGCGGCCTCCGTAGCCGCCGCGGCCTCCGTGGCTCCCGGGGCGCCGGCGACCTCCACCGTCTGGCGGAAGTCCACGTCCCGCAGCGCGCCGCGGCGCTTGAACTCGCTGTTGAGGGCGTAGCGGCCCGGCGCGGGGAAGACGACGTCCAGGGCGAACTCGCCCGGGGCGCCCGTGGGCTGGGGGTGGAGGTGCTGGAAGCCGGTCAGGTCGTCGCGCAGCGTCACCAGGTGGATCCACGCCTCGTGGCTGAGGCCGACGTCCGTCAGCGGGCGCCCGTCCGCCGTCTGCAGGCGGTAGACCAGCCGCGCCGGCTCGCCGGCCCGGATCAGGGGCGGGGCGGCGACGGCGGCGCGCAGCCCGGCCACCTCCGGGGAGACCGGCTCGACGTCGGCCCGCATCATCTCGCTTGTGGCCGGGCGCATGGGCATGCCCATGCCGAGCATCCAGGCCAGCGTGCCGTTCATGCCCCGCCGGTAAGCGTCCGTCTGGGTCAGGGCGGTCAGCCCGGCGCCCACGGCCAGGGAGAGGGCGGCGACCGCCACCAGGTAGGCCGCCCCGCCGATCCGCTCGCGCGCGGGGGGGTGCAGGAGGGCCCGGGCGCTCGCCGGCGGACGGAAGCGGCGCAGGCGCAGGGCGTTGGTCACCACGGCGACGCTGCTCATAGCCATCGCCGCCGCGGCCAGTACCGGGTCGAGCAGCACCCCGGTGACGGGGTACAGCAGGCCCATGGCCACCGGGATGAGCAGCACGTTGTAGGCGAAGGCCCAGAACAGGCCCTGCTTGATCGTGGCCACGGTCTTCCGGGAGAGGGCGATGGCGGTGACGATCCCCCGCAGGTCGCCCCGGATCAGGGTGACGTCCGAGGCGGCCATGGCCACGTCGGTGCCCGTGCCGATGGCGATGCCCAGGTCGGCCTGGGCCAGGGCGGGGGCGTCGTTGATCCCGTCCCCGACCATGGCCACCACCCGGCCATCCGCCTGCAGCGCCGTGACCTGCGCGGCCTTCTGCCCGGGCAGCACCTCCGCCAGGACGCGCTCCGGCGCGATTCCCACCTGGCGGGCGATGGCCTCGGCGGTGGCCCGGTGGTCGCCGGTGAGCATCCACACCTCGAGGCCCAGGGCCCGCAGCTGCGCCACGGCCTCCCGCGACTCCGGCTTGAGGGTGTCGGCGACGGCGATCACGCCGGCCGCCGCCCCCTCGACGGCGACGTACAGCGGCGTCGCCCCGTCCCGGGCCAGCGCCTCGGCGGGCGCCTCCAGCCCGTCCAGGCGGACGCCGGCCTCCGCCAGCAGGGCCCGGTTGCCCAGCAGCAGGTCCCGCCCGTCCACCGCGGCCCGGATGCCCTTCCCGGTGACGGACTCGAACGCCTCGGCCTCCGGCAGGTCCAGGGCCAGCTCGCGGGCGCGGGCGACGACCGCCTCGCCCAGGGGGTGCTCGGAGCCCACCTCGGCCGCCGCCGCCAGGCGCAGCAGGTCCGCCTCGGCCAGGCCGTTCGCGGCCACCACCCGGGTCACGGCGGGCTTGCCCCGGGTGAGGGTGCCGGTCTTGTCCAGGACGATGGCGTCGATCCGCCGGGCCTGCTCCAGGGCCTCGCCGCCGCGGATGAGGATGCCGTACTCGGCGGCCTTACCGGTGCCGACCATGATGGCGGTGGGGGTGGCCAGGCCGAGGGCGCAGGGGCAGGCGATGATCAGCACGGCGATGGCGGTGCTGACCGCGAAGGTGAGCCGCCCCGGGTCGGGCCCGAAGACCAGCCAGGCCATGAAAGTCAGGGCGGCGGTGGCGAGCACGGCCGGGACGAAGTAGCCGGCGACGGTGTCCGCCAGGCGCTGCATCGGCGCCTTCGACCCCTGCGCCTCCTCCACCAGGCGCACGATCTGGGCCAGCATGGTGTCCCGGCCGACCCTGGTCGCCCGGAAGAGGAAGGCGCCGGTCGTGTTCAGGGTGGCCCCGATCACCGCGTCCCCCGGGGCCTTGGCCACCGGCAGGCTCTCGCCGGTGAGCATGCTCTCGTCGACGGCGGAGCGCCCCTCCTCCACGGTGCCGTCCACCGGCACCTTCTCGCCCGGGCGCACGCGCACCCGGTCGCCCACCCGCACCTGCTCGATGGGGAGGTCCCGCTCCCGGCCGTCGCGGAGCACCCGGGCGGTCCTGGCCTGCAGCCCCATCAGGGCCTTGATCGCCCCGGCGGTCTGCTTCTTGGCCTTCGCCTCCATCCAGCGGCCGAGCAGGATCAGGGCGATGACGACCACCGCCGTCTCGAAGTAGACGTGGACCGGCAGGCCCCAGCGCTCGGCCAGCTCCGGCCACAGGGTGACGAAGGCGCTGTAGCCCCAGGCCACCGTCGTGCCCAGGGCGACCAGGGTGTTCATGTTGGTCGCGCCGTGGCGCGCCGCCGCCCAGGCGGCGCGGTAGAACTCCCCGCCCGCCCAGAACTGGATGACCGTGGCGACGACGAGCAGGGCGGGCATCAGCACGTCCATCGCGTCCAGCGGCAGCGGGACGTACATCAAGGCCATCATGGCCAGCCCCACCGGCAGGGCCACCATCCACTTGCGCCGCAGGTCGTCGATCTCGCGCTGGCGGGCCTGCTCCTGCCGGTCCGGCGCCGGCGCCCCCGCGTCCGGCCGTTCAAGTGCCGCCAGGGTGGCAGGTGTGGTCGCGGGCGCGGCCGGCGCGGCCGGCGCCGCCGGGACCTCGCCGACGCGGTACCCGGCCCGCTCCACGGCGGCCCGGAGCTGCGGCAGGTCGGCGGCGGCGGGGTCGTAGACGACCCGCGCCCGCTCCGTGGCCAGGTTGACGTCGGCGGCGCCCACCCCCGGCACCCGGGCGAGGGCCTTCTCCACCCGCCGCACGCAGGAGGCGCAGGTCATCCCGGTGACCGGGAAGGTCAGCTCCGCCTGGCGGGGCGCGGTCGCCTCCCCTCCTGGGGTGCCGTCGGGGGGCGCGTTGGGGGCTCGGTGTGCTGTGGTCATGGTGGTTGCTGGCTTCGCGATGCGGTGGGCGGGCCGCCGCGGCGCCTCACGCGGGCGTGACTGCTGCTGGAGATTCGACGGGTGCGGCGCCGGCGGCGCCGGCCGGCGCGATCCCGGTGGTGGCGATCGGCGTCTGCTGCCCCTGCTCGAACAGGCGCAGCAGCTCGCCGATCACCCGCTCGCGCTCCGCCGGCGCGTCGCCGCGGATGGCGGTGGTGACGCAGGTCTGCAGGTGGTCGGCCAGGAGGAGGGCGTTGACCCGCCCGATGGCCCCTTGGACGGCCTGCAGCTGCTTGATCACGTCCATGCAGTAGGCGTCCTCGTCCACCATCTTGATCACCCCGCGCAGGTGGCCGTCGACGCTCTTCAGCCGGTTGAGGATGTCGCGGCGCTGCTCCGCTGTCGGCATCGCGCTCGTTCCTTCGTCTCTCTCCCCCACCCCACCCGGGGTGGGGTCTGCTCCACCGGAAGCATAGCAGAGGGGGGAAGGGCGGCCACACCGGGCAGTCTCTCCTGAGTCACCGGACGGGCAGCCGTCCTGCCGCTCGCGTCGGAGTGGGATCGGGGGCATGGCCCCAGCATGGCGCACCCGCGCCGGCCGAGCCCTCTCCGAACGGGCGGTCGGTGCGCGGTCCGCCCGG
>DATLLM010000109.1:0-14064 GCA_035537855.1 Chloroflexota bacterium
GGCCGGGGGCGGCTCAGGCGCCGCGGACGGAGGCGGGACCGGATCGCCCCAGCTGGGGGTGATGCCGTACTCCTCGAGAGGCGGGGCGAGCATGACGGTGACGTTGAGCTGCTCGGACTCCGGCTCCGTCTCCAGCTGCACCAGGCCGTCGGCGCTCAGCCGGGAGAGGGCGTTCGCGGCCACGTCCGGCGCCAGGCGCGTCGCGGCGGCCAGACCGGAGAGGCCGATCTCGATCGGCATGCCCGGCACCTGCAGCGCCACCAGGTGCCCGAGGAGGCGCCCGGCGGGGCTGTCCGGTTGGGGGAAGAGGGCGTCGACGCCGGGCCCACCGGCTCCGTTCTCGGCCATGACCGGGTGAGATAATAGCGCCGTGAGCGTCGCCCGCCGCGAATCCCTCGTCCGCCGCCGGCTCCTGGCCGGCGCCTCAATCCTGGGAGCAGGGGCGGTTGCCGCCGGCTGCGGCGGCGGGGCGGCCGCGCCGGGGGGCGAGTCCGGCGCACCGGCGGCCGCCCCGACGCGGGTGCGGGTGCTGATCCGGCAGGAGTACGAGGGCCCCGCCTGGACCGCCTTCAACGCCGCGAATCGGGGCGTGCAGGTGGACACGGAGCCGGGGACGGACATCACCCGGGAGTACGGGGCCAAGATCCTCACCCTGGCGGCGGCCGATTCCGCCCCGGACGTGATCTACACCCACCCCAACTTCTTCTCCAGCCTGGCGGCGACGAAGCTCCTGGCGGACGTGGAGCGCCTGGCGACCCGGGCCAAGTTCGACCTCAAGGGCATCCAGGGGGAACTGCTCGATTCGGTGCGCTGGAACGGCGCCCTCTTCGCCCTGCCCTACGGGGGCGTGGCCAACGTGGTGGTCTACAACGCCGGACAGTTCGAGAAGCGAGGGGTCTCCCTGCCGAACGAGCAGGCCCGGGCCGGGCGCTGGACGTGGGAGACGTTCCGGGAGAGCCTGCTGAAGCTCACCGCGCGCCCCCCGGAGCAGCCGCCCGAGGTGGGCATGCCGCAGCACTTCTCGGGGATGCAGTACCTCTCCCAGTGGGTCTTCGCCGGCGGCGGGCAGGTGTGGTCGGCGGACCTCAAGTCCTGCCTGCTCTCCGCGCCGGCGGCGACGGCGGGGCTGGACTTCCTCGCCCGGCTGCACCACCAGGATCAGGTGGCCATCCAGCCCAACGAGCGCGACGCGTTCGGCGGGAACGTCCAGGAGGGATTCCCCACCGGTCGGGTCGGGCTGCGCTTCCGGGCGACGACCGAGCTGCAGTTCTACCGCCAGATGGCCGAGGAGGGCGCCCGCCTGGGCATCGCGCCGGTGCCCCGCGGTCCGGCCGGTGGCGCCCCGCGCGGGGCGGCGAACTCCTGGGGCATCTGGAGCGGCAGCAAGGCCATCGACGCCGCCTGGAGCGCGGCCGCGGGCTGGCACAGCGATCCCGTGCTCAAGGTGCTCTTCGCCGGGCGCTTCGGCTTCCCCTGCCGGCAGAGCCACCTCGACCACCCCGCCTACAAGGCGGCGCTCTTCCCCTGGGAGGACCTGGAGGTGGAGCGCGCCGCCTTGCGGGACGTCAAGATCATGGCCACCCCGGCGCGGCAGACGGAGATCGACGAGCTCTGGATTCGCCTCTGGCCCCCGGCGCGCGACGGGCGGCGCACCGTGCCCGACCTGCTGAGCGAGTTCCTCCCGCAGGCCAACGCCCTGCTGGTGTAGGCGGCGCCGGCGCGGCCGCGGCGTCCGGGCCACGAATCCCCTCCGGGGGCCCGGGAGCGGGCCCCCGGAGGGTGCTCAGGACGAGCCGAAGACGCCGAAGACGAGGCTCAAGATCACGACGACGAGCACCGTCATGGCGACGGCGATGAGCCAGGGGATGAGCCGGTTGGCGTTCACGACCGCGTCTCAGTCTGTCCGCCGGCGGTGGCGGGGCGCCCGGGCGCCCCGCCCGCGTTCCGGCCTGCGCTGGGCCGGCTAGAGGCCGACGGTGATGGCCTTGACCTCGACGAAGTCCTCGATGCCGTGGGCCCCGTTCTCCCGGCCCAGACCGGACTCCTTGTAGCCCCCGAAGGGGATGTGGGGGCCGGTCGGCAGGGGGTCGTTGGCGCCGACGATGCCGTACTCCAGCCCTTCGGCGACGCGGAACACGCGCCCCACGTCCCGGGAGAAGAAGTAGGCGGCGAGCCCGAAGGGGGTGTCGTTGGCCATCCGCAGGGCCTCCTCCTCGGTCTCGAACTCCATGATCGGCAGCACCGGGCCGAAGGTCTCCTCGAACATGACCTTCATCTCCGGCGTGGCGTTGCCGATGACGGTCGGCTGATAGAACCAGCCGTTGAGGTGCTCGCCGCTCCCGTTGCCGCCGCTCTTGCCGTTGCCGTTGCTCTCGGGGGTCAGGAACGGCTGGCCGCCGGCGAGGACGGTGCCGCCCTTGGCGACGGCGTCCTTGACGTGCTCCTCCACTTTCTGGAAGCCGCGCTCGTCGATCAAGGGGCCGACCTGGGTGCCCTCGGCCAGGCCGTCGCCCACCTTGAGGCCGGCGGTGAGGGCGGCGACCTTCTTGGCCAGCTCGGCGGCGATGCCCTTCTGCGCGTAGAGGCGGTTGGTGCAGATGCAGGTCTGCCCGGCGTTGCGGAAGCGGCTGGTGACGACCGCCTGGGCCGCCTTGTCCAGGTCCGCGTCGTCGAAGACGATGAACGGGGCGTGGCCGCCCAGCTCGAGGGAGACGCGCTTGACGGTGCCGGCCGCCTTGGCGAGCAGCTCCTTGCCCACTTCGGTCGAGCCGGTGAACGTCAGCTTCCGCACCAGCGGGCTGGTGGCCATCTCGTCGCCCATCTCGGCGGACTTCGTGCCGGTGACGAAGTTGACCACGCCCTTGGGGAAGCCGACCTCCTCGAAGATCTTGAAGATGGCCGCCGCCACCAGCGGGGTGGCCCGGGCGGGCCGGAAGATCACCGTGCAGCCGGCGGCCAGGGCCGGCCCCACCTTGCGGGTGACCATGCTGGTGGGGAAGTTCCAGGGGGTGATGGCCGCCACCACGCCGACCGGCTGCTTCATGGTCAGCACCCGCCGGGCGGGGTTGTCCGTCGGCACGACCTCGCCGTAGATGCGCCGGGCCTCCTCGGCGTTCCACTGCAAGAACGCGGCGGCCACCTGCGTCTCCATGACGCTCTCCGACAGGGGCTTGCCGTTCTCCTGGGTGAGCAGCTTCGCCAGCTCGTCGATGCGCTCCAGCATCAGCGCCGCCGCCTTGCTCAGCAGCTGCCCCCGCTGCCCGGCCGGGGTGTCCCGCCAGGCGGGGAAGGCCGCGTGCGCCGCCTGGATCGCGTCCTTGACCTCATCCCGGCCGCCGTCGGCGCAGCGCGCCAGCAGCGCGCCGGTGGCCGGGTTGCGCACCTCGAAGGTCTTGCCGCTGTTCGCCGGACGCCAGGCGCCGTCGATGTACAGCTGGTGCTCTACCACCGCGCCGGCCTGTCCCGCCGCCGGCCGATCCATCGTCGTGGCCATATCTGTCCTCCCTGGAGGGGAAGTCTAGCAAGCGCCGCCGGGGGGCGAGCCCCGCCCCCGGCGGCTACGAATGCAGCAGCGGCGCCGAGGCGACGGTGCCCAGCACGCCGAGCACGAACGCCACGACCAGCAGCGCGAGGAAACGGAGATCACCCCATCCGGCGTGGCGCATCGCGATTCCCGTACGTCCGGTTCTTCCGGTTCTTCAATCTTACTCCCGCGTACTCCCGCTCGCTCCCGACCCACCTCCCGGCGAGCGCCGCGAGCCGGAGTCGGCCGCTGCCTGCGTCGCGCACGTACCGTGCCGCCGGGTGGGGGCGCGCAACGCAGGCACGCCGGTTGCCAGACCGGCATGCGTACGGAGGACGGAGGGCCAGATGAGCGCAACCGCCGGGACCACCGAAAGGCCTCAAGAACGCCTGGACGCCCTGCGCCGCGACGCGGCGGACTGCCGCGCCTGCCCGCTGGGGGAGATCGGGACGCAGACCGTGTTCGGCAGCGGCCCGGCCGGCGCCCGGCTGGTGCTCGTCGGCGAGGCCCCGGGCTACCAGGAGGATCGGGAGGGGACGCCGTTCGTCGGGCCCTCCGGGCGCCTGCTGAACGAGGCCCTCGAGCAGGCCGGACTCGACCGCGCCGCCCTCTACATCACCAACGTGGTCAAGCACCGCCCCTGGCTCGCCCCCGAGGGACAGCGCGGGGGCGCCACCGGCCGGCACGGCAAGAACCGGGCGCCGAAGCAGAGCGAGATCAACGCCTGCCGCCCCTGGCTCACCGCCGAGCTGGAGACGATCCGGCCGGCGATCGTGGGCTGCCTCGGGGCCCTGGCCGCGAAGTGGGTGCTGGGCAGAGACTTCAAGCTGACCCGGCAGCGGGGCCAGTGGTTCTCCGCCCCCCTGGCGCCCAACGTGCTGGCCACGCTGCACCCCTCCTACGTCCTGATCCAGCCGGAGACGAGCTACGGGGCGACGCGCGACACCCTGTTCGCGGACGTACGCGCCCTGGCGGAGCGGCTCCGCACCCTGCCGGACTGACGCGGCGCCGCCGGATGTGTCACCATCCCCGGCGATGGCGCCCGGCGCCGTTTGAGGACGTGAGGAACAAGGAGAGACGGTGGCAGAGATGGCCCTCGACGCATCGGACGCGAAGCCGGCGCGGCCGGAACGACTGGATCGGCGGCCGGGCGCGGAGCAGGAGCACCTGGCCCTCCACGGCGGCCCCAAGACGCGCACCCGGCCCCTGCCCCGGCGGGCGCTCTTCGGCGAAGCGGAGAAGGCCGCCGCCGTCGCCATGTTCGACGCCGCGATCGCCAGCGGCGAGGCCTTCGGCTACAACGGCCCGGAAGAGGAGGCCTACTGCCGGGAGTTCGCCGCCGCCCTCGGCGGGGGCTACGCGGACGCGGTCAACTCGGGCAGCAGCGCCGTCTACGTCGCCCTGAAGGCCCTCGGCGTCGAGCCCTTCCGGGAGGTGATCTGCCCGGCGATCACCGACCCCGGGGGGATCATGCCCGTGCCCCTGCTCAACTGCATCCCGGTGGTCGCCGACGCCCGCCCCGGCTCCTACAACGTCGGCCCCGAGCAGGTCGCGGCCTGCCTCTCCGATCGCACGGCGGCGATCGTGGTCGCCCACATCGCCGGCGAGCCGGTGGACATGGACCCCATCCTGGACCTCGCCCGGGCCAGGGGCATCCCCGTGGTCGAGGACTGCGCCCAGTCCCACGGCGCCACCTACCGCGGGAAGCCGGTCGGCACCCTGGGGGACATCGGGGCCTTCTCCACCATGTCCGGGAAGCACCACGCCACGGGCGCCCAGGGGGGCGTCGTCTTCACCCGCGACGAGGCCCTCTACTGGGCGGCCCGGCGGGCCTCCGACCGGGGTAAGCCCTTCGGGCTGGAGGACGCCGGGGGCACCGTCCTGGCCTCCCTGAATCTGAACCTCAACGACCTCGCGGCGGCCATCGGCCGGGTGCAGCTGACGCGGCTGGCCGGAATCGTCGAGGGGCGCCGCCGGGTCGGCGCCGCCCTCGCCGCCGGACTCGCCCGGCGCTCCCGGGCCGTCTCCCCCGGCTGGGTGCCGCCCGGGGCCGAGGCCTCCTTCTGGTTCATGCGCCTGCACGTGGACACCACCCGGCTGACCGTCGACGGGGACACCTTCGCCCGCGCCCTCGGCGCCGAGGGCCTGCCCGTCAACCCCACCTACCGCGCCGCGCTGCAGGCGAACGCCCCCTGGCTGTTGCGGCGCCACGCGTTCGGGACGAGCAGCTACCCCTGGTCGGCCCCCGAGTACCGGGCCGCGGGGGGCGACCCCGAGCTGCGCTCGTTCTGCCCGAACGCGATCGAGGTGCTCGCCTCCGACTTCAATCTGGCTATCCACGAGCGCTGGGGGGAGGACGAGGTGGCGGACACCCTCGCGGCGATCGAGAAGCTGGAGCGGGCCTATCTGAGGGCGCCTTAGCGCCGCCCAGCGCCGCCGCGCCGCCGGCCCGCCCTCAGCGGGGGAACGCGGCGGCGACGCCCCCGTCCACGGTGATCACCCCCCCGGTGGTCTTGCGCGAGCGCTCGGTGGCGAGCCACCAGGCGGCCTCGGCGACGTCCTCGGGGAAGATGGGGACGCCGAGCAGGCAGCGCCGGCGGTAGAAATCCCCCAGGTTGTCCTCCTCGACGCCGTGGGCCGCCGCGCGGGCCTTGCGCAGCTCGGGAGACCACAGGGTGGAGTTACGGAAGACGGCGTCCGGGTTGATCATGTTCACCCGGATGCCGAACTCGCCGACTTCGAGAGCGGCGACGCGGGCGAGCTGCGCCTGGGCGCTCTTCGCCGCCGAGTAGGCGCCGAACTCCTTGCCGGGGGCCATGGTGTTCTTGGTGGCGACGAAGATGATGTTCCCCCCCAGGCCCTGGCGCTTGAGCAGCCGGATCGCCGCCCGGGTGACCAGGAAGTGGCCGGTGGCGTTGACGTCGAGACTGCGCTGCCACGCCTCCAGCTCGGTCTGGTCGATGGCGCTGAAGGGGGCGATGCCGGCGTTGGAGACCAGGACGTCCAGGCCCCCGAAGGCGAGCACGGCGGCGTCGAAGGTGGCCTCCACGTCCGCCTGGCGGGCGACGTCCGTGCGCACGGCGATGGCCCGGCCGGCGCCGTGGCGCTCGTTCAGGGCGGCGGCCACGGCGGCGGCGCCCTCCCCGTTGACGTCGCTGACGACGACGCTGGCGCCGTCCGCGCAGAGGCGCTCGGCGATCGCCCGCCCGATGCCGTTCGCGGCGCCGGTGACGAGGACGATCTTGCGGGCCAGCTCGGCCGCCGCCGGCGCCAGGGTCAGCTTGTACACCTCGAGGGGCCAGTACTCGACGTCGAAGCAATCCTGCTCGTCGAGCGAGGCGTAGGCCTCGACCGCCTCGGCGGCGCGCACGGTGGCGGCGGCGTGGTGGTAGATGTCCGCCGCGACCCGCGTCGCCCGGGCGTCGCGGCCCAGGGTGACCATCCCGACCCCGGGGAGGAGGACGACGCGGGGCCGGGCGTCGAGCGTCTCCGGGGCGCTGGCGTTGCCCCGGCCGTCGCAGGCGCGGACGTAGCGCACGTAGTCCGCCGCCCAGGCCCGCCAGGCCGGCTCGAGGGTCCCCTCCAGGGCCGCGCGCAGGGTGTCTTCGGCGCCGAGGGCCTCCGGCGGGACGGGCAGGTAGAGGGGCGTGCGGCGCGTGCTGATGAGGTGGTCGGGCGTGGCCGGGCCGATCTGGGAGAGGCGCGCCGCCTGGGGATCGGAGGCGAAGGCGAGGACGTCCGCGCCGTCGTCGAAGTGCACCAGCAGGCGCCCGGTGGCCGGCACCTCGAGGGTCTGGCCGGGGGGGAGCACGTCGCCCTCGGGCGTGGTGCGCCCGGCGAGGCCCCGGATCAAGGGGGCGACGGCGACGAAGAGGCGGCGCCGGGCGTCCGGATCGAGCGCCGGCGTCTCCTGGGCGGGGGCGGCGCGGCGGGACCGGACGAAGGCCTCGGCGCGGCCCACCTGCTCGACGTGCGTCTCGTACGCCTCCCGGGCGGTCTCTCCCCAGGTGATGAGGCCGTGCTTCTCCAGCACGATGGCCGTCGCCCCGGGGGTCGAGCGGAAGGCGGCCGCCACCCGCCGGGAGAGTCCGAACCCGGGCCGCCGGTAGTCGATCCAGATGGCGCCCGGCCCGAGCGCCGCTTCCACCCAGCGCCGCCCGGAGGGGGTATTGGTCAGGGCCAGGACGGCGTCGGCGTGGGTGTGGACGACGAAGCGGGGCGGCAGAAAGGCGTGCAGCAGGGTCTCGATGCTCGGTCGCGGGGAGGCCGGCTCCATCAGGGTGTGGGCCAGGTAGGCGACCATCTCCTCGTCCGACATCTCGTCCCGCTCCAGGAGGGGCAGGACGTCCTCCAGGCGCACCCCGGGGAAGTCCTGGGGGCGGATCGTGCGCAGGTCCGAGCCCGAGCCCTTGACCCGCAGGACGGCGACGCGGCGCCCCCGGAAGTCGGTCTCCTCCACTTTGGCTGAGGTGTTGCCCCCGCCCCACAGGACGAGGCTCTGATCGGCGCCGGTGAGGCGGGAGGCGTAGAGGAGGTGCTCCAGGTCGGGTAGACCGGCGGCGTCGGCCTCGCTCCAGCGGCTTTGCATCGGTATCGTTACTCCGGGCGCGAGTCTACCGAGGAGCGAACGTCGATGGCGAAGGAAGTCGAGCGGGCGATGGACAGGGCCGGGGCACGGATCGAGGAGGTGAGCTTCACCCTCTTGCAGGACCCCTTCACGGCGCGTCACGCCGACCACATGCCCCGGCTGAGCGGGGACTGGTCGCTGATCGAGATCTGCAAGGTGACCCTGGAGAGTGGCGTCGTCGGGGTCGGCGAGACGGTGGTGCAGTACACCTGGGGGCGGGTGCCGCCGGGGGCCGCGGCGCGGGTGCAGGGGCGGAACGTCTTCGAGTGCCTGTGGGAGGACTCGCTCGGCTGCGGGCTGCAGATGGCCCTGTGGGACGCCGCGGGCAAGGCGGCGGGGGTGCCCTGCCACGCCCTGTTCGGCCACCAGGTGCGCGAGGCGGCGCCGATCTCCTGGTGGTGCCTGGACTTCACGCCCGAGGAGTGGGTGGCCGAGGCCCGGCTGGCGGTCGCGGCCGGCTACACCTCCCTCAAGCTGAAAGGGCGCCCCTGGCGGGACGTGCTCGGGCAGGTGGCGGCGGTGGCCGAGGCGGTGCCCCCGAGCGTGCTGATCGACCTGGACTTCAACTCCTCGCTGGCCAACGCGGCGACGGCGGTGCTCTTCCTGCGCGAGCTGGAGAAGTTCCCCAACGTGGCCATCGTGGAGACGCCGATCCCCCAGGGGGACGTGGCCGGGAACAAGCAGATCCGGGCCCAGACGCGCCTGCCCCTGGCGATGCACTTCGGCTCGCCCCCGATCATGACCGCCCTCCAGGAGGACGTCTGCGACGGCTTCGTCATCGGCGGCGGGGCGACCTCCCTGATGCGCGAGACCACCCTCTCCCGGGCGGCGAACAAGCCCTTCTGGCTGCAGCTGGTGGGGACGGGGCTGACCACGGCCTGGACGCTGCACGTCGGGGCGGTGGCGACGCACGCCCAGTGGCCGGCGGTGACCTGCATGCACATCTGGCAGGACGACCTGATCGAGGAGCCGATCGAGATCGCCGGCGGCTACGCCACCGTGCCCACCGGCCCGGGGCTGGGGGTGACGCTGGACGAGGGCGCGGTCGAGCGCCTGCGCCTCCCCGACCAGGAGCGTCTGCCCACCCGGCCGCGCCGCCTGTACACCGTGGACTGGCCGGAGGCGGCCCCGCCGGGCCCCGGCAACGGGGCCCGCCCGGGGCCGGCGATCCCCGCCGGGCGGGCGACGATCGCCGGCTTCGAGGGCGACCTGTTCCGGGAGTACGAGCACGGCAACCTGCCCCGCTTCGGCACCGGGATCGGGCTCGCCCAGCGCGACGACGACGGCAGCGAGGCCTTCGCCCGCGCCTTCGGCGGCGCCACCGGGCGGGCCACCCGCTAGTCCGGGGGCGTATTGCACAATCTGGGGATGGACAGCAACGGCCACACCGGCCACACCGGGATGCGCTCGGACGCCATCAAGCGCGGCTGGCAGCGGGCGCCGCACCGCTCGCTGCTCCGCGCCACGGGCGTGATTCGGGACGAGCGCGACTTCCAGAAGCCGTTCATCGCCGTGATGAACTCCTACGTCGACATCATCCCCGGGCACGCCCACCTGCAAGGCGTCGGGCGGCAGGTCAAGGAGTTCGTCCGCGAGGCGGGCGGGGTGCCGTTCGAGTTCAACACCATCGGCGTGGACGACGGCATCGCCATGGGGCACGAGGGGATGAAGTTCTCCCTGCCCTCGCGCGAGATCATCGCCGACTCGGTCGAGACCTGCATCCGGGCCCACGCTTTCGACGGCATGGTCTGCATCCCCAACTGCGACAAGATCGTGCCGGGGATGATGATGGGCGCCGCCCGGGTGGACATCCCCACCGTGTTCGTGTCCGGGGGACCGATGCCGGCCGGGCGCCTGCCGGACGGGCAGCCCATCGACTTGCTGACCGTCTTCGAGGGCGTCGGGGCGCGCGCCGCGGGGACGATGTCGGACGAGCAGCTGTCGCAGATCGAGCAGCTGGCCTGCCCCTCCTGCGGCTCCTGCTCCGGCATGTTCACCGCCAACAGCATGAACTGCCTCTGCGAGGCGATCGGCCTGGCCCTGCCCGGCAACGGGACCATCCTGGCCAACACCCCCGAGCGGCTGGCCCTCTACCGGCGGGCGGCTGAGGCGCTGATGCGTCTGGTGCGGGACGGTGGCCCGACGCCCCGCCAGATCGTGACCCCCGAGTCCGTGGACAACGCGTTCGCCCTGGACATGGCCATGGGCGGCTCGACGAACACCGTCCTGCACACCCTGGCCATCGCCCGCGAGGCGGGGGTGCCCTACCCCCAGGAGCGGATCAACGCCGTGGCGGCGCGCACCCCCCTGATCTGCAAGGTCTCGCCCTCGAGGGCGGACGTGCACATCGAGGACGTGCACCGCGCCGGGGGCATCGGGGCGATCCTCAAGGAGCTGAGCCGGCGGGACGGAATCCTCAACCCGGACTGCCCGACCGTCTCCGGCCAGTCCCTGGGGGAGAGCATCGCCCCGGCGGAGGTGACCGACCGCGACGTGATCCGCACCCTGGAGGACGCGTTCCTCGCCCAGGGCGGGCTGAAGGTCCTGGGGGGCAATCTGGCGCCGGACGGGGCGATCGTCAAGACCGCCGGGGTCGACCCCCGGATGTGGCGCTTCGCCGGCCCGGCCAGGGTCTTCGAGTCCGAGGAGGAGGCGACGGCGGCCATCCTCTCCGGGAAGGTGGTGGCCGGGGACTGCGTCGTCGTGCGCTACGAGGGGCCGCGGGGCGGGCCGGGGATGCAGGAGATGCTCTCCCCCACCGGGGCGATCGGCGGCATGGGCCTGGGCGCGGTCTGCGCCCTGATCACCGACGGCCGCTTCTCGGGAGCGAGCAAGGGCGGCGCCATCGGCCACGTCAGTCCGGAGGCCGCCGCCGGGGGGCCGATCGCCGCCCTGCGGGACGGCGACCGGGTGCGCATCGACCTCGAGGCGGGGACGATCGACGTCGACCTGAGTCCGGCGGAGATCGCCGAGCGGGTCCGCACCGCGATCCCCCCGGCGCGGCGGATCGCCAGCCGCTGGCTGCGCCGCTACCGCTCGCTGGTCTCCAGCGCCGGCACCGGCGCCGTCCTGCGGGAGCTCGAGCCGGACTTCCTCCCCGCCGGGGCGCCGGACGTGCTGGCCGCGCCCCGGCCGGTGGCGCCGGCGGCGGCCGGCGGGTAGCCCGGCCCGGCGGGGTCAGCGGGATCGGCGGGTCAGCCGCCGTCGGGCGGGGCGGCGGCGCTGGCGCTGCTGGCGCCCAGCGTCTGCGACCAGTAGGCGCCGTAGCGCCCGCCGTAGGCGACGCCGACGCCGACCTCGGTGAAGCGGGGATCGAGCAGGGCGGTGCCGCTGGCGCCGAGCCAGACGCGGGCGACGTCCTCCGGAACCGGCTGGCCGGCGGCGGCCGCCTCGGCCAGCACCGTCCAGGAGGTGTACCCGGCGGCCTCGGCCCGCTGGATCAGAGGCCCGGGATCGCCGCACTCGGCGCCGAAGCACTCCCGGGTGGCCATCAGCTGCACGGACTGCTGGGCCACCTGGGTCAGGCTGGGGTTGAGCGCCAGGGGGGCCAACCCGGCGTCCCGGCGGCCGGCGTTGATCCGCTCCACCAGCCGGGCGGCGGCCGCGTCCGCCGGCATCGCCGGCGGGGGCGGGGGGACCTTGCTGCGCGGCGTGCCGAAGACCTGCACCCAGTAGACGCCGTAGGAGCCGCCGGCGGCGTGCCCGATGCCGACCTCGGTCACCTCGGACTGCAGGATGTTCGCCCGGTGCCCCTCGGAGCCCATCCAGGCCACCACCACCTCGTCCGCGCTGCGCTGCCCGGCGGCGACGTTCTCGGCCAGGCGCCCCCAGCCGCCGTAGCCGGCGAGCTCGGCGCGGCGGGCCAGCTCGGGCACCGGCGGGCAGGTGTGGGCGATGCACGAGCCGGAGGCCATCGCCTCGGCGTAGCGCTGCGCGGCCAGGTTCAGGTTGGCGTTGACCGCCAGCGGCAGCAGGTTCGCTCGCTGCCGCTCGCCGTTGGTCAGGTCGACCACCCGCGCGATCGCCGGGTCGGCGCCCGCCGGGGCCGCGCTCTGGGCGAGCGCCGGGAGCGGGGCCAGCCCGCCGAGCAGCAGCGACGTCAGCGTTGTGAGTGCGGTCAACAACCAGCGGGCCTTCACGCGCGCCTCCCGTTGCCCCAGACCGGAACGTCACCCCATCGTGCTGTTGTCAATGCAGTATATGTGCCACCGCCGTCGGCCGCAGCGGGGATACGGGACAGGAGGATACGTCACGGCGCCCTGAACGAGGCGCCGGCGGCGGACCGTTAGGATTGAGGCGATGTCCGTCGACGCGCGCGCGGTGTTCGATTCGGTCGGGGGTGAGGCGGGATTCCGGCGCATCGTGGCCCGCTTCTACGCCGGGGTGAGCGACGACCCCCTCCTGCGCCCGCTCTATCCGCCGGATCTGGCAGAGAGCGAGCACTGGCTGGCCCTGTTCTTGATGCAGTATTTCGGCGGGCCGGCCACCTACTCCGAGCAGCGGGGCCACCCCCGGCTGCGGATGCGCCACTTCCCCTTCGCCATCGGCCAGGCGGAGCGGGACGCCTGGATGAATCACATGCGGGTGGCGGTCGAGGCGGAGGCCCTGCCCGAGCCGGTGACGGCGACGCTGCTCGACTACTTCGAGCGCGCGGCGACGTTCATGATCAACCGCTGAGCGCGCCGGGACGGCGAGCGGCGCCGAACAGGCACACTACGCACCGGGACGCGGCGCAGACGCCGGCCGCGGCGCAGACGCCGGCCGCGGCGCAGACGCCGGCGGGGAGGCAGGAGCGAGGGGCCATGCTGGACGTGCTGATCAAAGACGGGATGGTGGTGGACGGCACGGGCGCCCCGTGGACGCGGGCGGACGTGGGCATCGCCGGGGGGCGGATCGTCGCCGTCGGCGCTCTGGGCGAGGCGGCGGCGGCGCGGACGATCGCCGCGGCGGGCCTGGCGGTGGCGCCCGGATTCATCGACTGCCACTCCCACTCGGACGGCGGCGTGCTCCACAACCGGGGCTGCGAGAGCACCCTGCTGCAGGGCGTGACGACCGAGGTGGTGGGCAACTGCGGGACGTCGCCCGCCCCGCTGAAGGGCGCGGACGGCAGCGCGACGGGCTTCGGCGCCTATCTGGACGAGGTCGCCGCCGGGGGGTTGGGGGCGAACTACGCGTTCCTCGTCGGGCACGGCACGATCCGCCGGGCGGTGATGGGCGTCGCCGAGCGGGCGCCCACCCCCGACGAGCAGGCGGCGATGGAGCGCCTGCTCGAGGAATCGCTCGAAGCGGGCGCCTACGGCTTCTCCACCGGGCTGGAGTTCGTCCCCGGGCGGGCGGCGGCGGTGGACGAGCTGGCCGCCCTGAACCGGGTGCTGGCCCGCTACGACCGGATCCACGCCACCCACCAGCGCAACCGGAACGAGGGCTTCGAGGCCTCGGTGGCCGAGGCCATCGCCCACAGCGAGCCGGCCGGGGTGCGCCTGCAGATCGCCCACAACAACGCCCGCTACGGCTCTGCCCCCGGCGCCTGGGAGCGGGTGATGGACCAGATCGAGGCGGCCCGCCGGCGGGGGCTCGACGTCTCCTGCGACACCACCACCTACACCCGCGGCGGGGGCGGGATGAGCGCCGTGCTGCCCCCCTGGCTGCTGGACGCCGGTCCGGCCGAAGCGGCCCGGCGCCTGACCGACCCGGCGGTGCGGGAGCGGGTCAAGGGGGACTGCCGGCGCTACTGGCTGCGGGTGGCGGACGGCAGGTGGGACGAGCTGTGGCTGGGGCGGACGGCGAACAGCCCGCAGCACTTCGGCAAGAGCTTCGTCGACATCGCCGAGGAGATGGGGCGCATCGACCCGATGGACGCCTACCTGGACGTGCTGGCCGGCGAGGGCGAGCACCTCACCGGGGCGGGGATGTT
>DATLLM010000110.1:0-5113 GCA_035537855.1 Chloroflexota bacterium
GCCCCGCGCACTTCACCCACCTCCCGTGGCCCGTCCGGTGGCGCCCCCGCCAGGGGGGACTGGGGGCGCAGCCCCCAGATACTTCCCCTCTTCCTCATCCGGTGCGGCACACTTAGCCGCCCGCAGCGGGACGGCGGGACGGCGGGCCCCAGGACAGGAGAGCCGAACGATGAGCGAGCGCGGAATCGGGAGCGAAGTCAACTGGGCCGGGAACATCACCTACGGCGCCTCCCGGCTGCTTCAGCCAGAGCGCACCGAGGACGTGCAGCAGATCGTCCGGGAGGGCGGGAAGCTCAAAGTGCTCGGCGCGCGCCACTCCTTCTCGGACGTGGCCGACTCCCGCGGCACGCTGCTCTCCCTCGATCGGATGCCCCAGGAGGTGACGGTCGACGCGGGGAGGCGCAGCGCGACGGTCAGCGCCGCGCTGCGCTACGGGCAGCTCTGCCGCGCCCTGGACGCCGAGGGGCTGGCGGTGCACAACACCGCCTCGTTGCCCCACATCTCCGTCGCCGGCGCCTGCTCGACGGCGACGCACGGCTCCGGAGACGGCAACGGCAACCTGGCCACGGCCGTCTCCGGGATCGAGCTCGTGCTCGCCGACGGCTCCCTGGTGACCCTGACCCGCGAGGCGGACGGCGCGATCTTCCCCGGGGCGGTCGTCGCCCTCGGCGGTCTCGGGGTGGTCACCCGGGTGACCCTGGACGTGGTGCCGGCGTTCGCCATGCGCCAGTACGTCTACGAGTGGCTGCCGCTGGCAGAGCTTGAGGCGCACTTCGACGAGGTGACGGCCAGCGCGTACAGCGTGAGCCTGTTCACGGACTGGCAGACGGAGCGGATCAACCAGGTCTGGCTCAAAGCGCTGGACAGCGCCGGGCCGGCGCCGGCCGGCCTCTTCGGGGCCGTCCCGGCGACGACCAAGCTGCACCCCCTCGTCGCCATCTCCCCTGAAGCCTGCACGCCCCAGCTGGGCGCCCCCGGTCCCTGGTACGACCGCCTGCCCCACTTCCGCATCGAGTTCACCCCCAGCTCGGGCGAGGAGCTGCAGTCCGAGTACTTCGTCCCCCGCCGGCACGCCGTCGCCGCCCTGCGCGCGGTCTACGGTCTGCGCCGCGAGCTGGCGCCGTTGCTCCAGATCGCCGAGGTGCGCACGATCGCCGCCGACGACCTGTGGCTGAGCCCCTGCTACGGCCAGGCCTGCGTCGCCTTCCACTTCACCTGGATCAAGGACTGGCCGGGAGTCGGCCGGCTGCTGCCCCGGGTCGAGGACGCCCTCGCCCCGTTCGACGCCCGGCCGCACTGGGGGAAGCTGTTCACCGTGTCGCCGCAGCGCCTGGGCGCCCTCTACCCCCGGCTACCGGACTTCCGGGACCTGCTGCGCACGTACGATCCGCAGGGCACCTTCCGCAACCCCTACCTCGAGCGCACCGTCTTCGGCGCGAACCCGGACTGAGAGCGGAGGCGCGGCGAGCGGCGGACTACTCCGGGCGCCCGTCCCCGGCCCCCGGCGGGCGACTCGCCCGGCGGCGGCGGTACGCGGTCAGATCGGCGACGGCGCCCTCAGCGCCACCGGGAGGGGGCAGGCCGCCGGCGGCCGCGGCGCAGGCGGCCCGGAAGCACGCCTCAGCCCCCTCCAGGGTGCAGAACGTGGCCAGCGGCGTCGGGCCGTCGAGGACGCAGTAGCGCTCGCCGTCGCTGCCCACCGGCAGGGCCAGCAGGCGCAGGTCGCCGGACAGCCGCAGCGTACGCCCGTAGGCGTGCATCGTCGCCTCCAACGGTACTCCTTGCGGACACGCGCTGCATGCGGCCGCTCCCGCCCACGCGCTCCCCATGCGTTACAGTGGCGCGGCAGAGCGAGGGAGGGAGGACCGCATGGGGACGGCAGCGGCGGGCGCGGGGCAGACCAGGCGCGGGTTCGTGCGGGCGGCGGCGGGGACGGGGCTGGCCCTCGGGCTCGCCGGGTGCGCCACCCAGGGCGCGCCCGGCGGCGAGAAGACGGCCCTCTCCGCCGCGCCGGTCACCATCGCCTTCTTCAAGCGCCAGGTGATGGTCGAGGCGGACGCGGACACCATGCTCAAGGACTGGTACGCCCAGCACCCCACCTGGAAGGTGGAGCTGGTGCAGGGCAAGGGGTTCCTCGAGCAGCTGACGCCGCACATCGCCGCCGGGGACAAGATGGACATCCTGGGGTGGTTCCAGACGGTCCGCGCGTTCCAGCAGCGCACCGGCATCCCCCTGCTCCTGGACGACTACATCAAGCGCGACAAGTTCGACGTCAAGCGCTTCAACGCCAAGGAGCTGGACCTCGTCGGGCGCATCGACGGCAAGATCTACTCCCTCCTCTACGCCTACGGCGGCAACCTGACCGCCTACTTCTACAACCGCGCCCTGTTCCGCCAGGCGGGGGTGGCCGAGCCGCCGGCGGACTGGAGCAAGGCCCTGGCCTGGGACGACTTCCGGGACGCCATGCGCCGCCTGACCAAGAAAGAGGGCGGCACCACCACCCAGATCGGGATGACCCACTACGGCGACCCCGTCACCTCCCTGCTCGTCCTCTCCGACGGCCGGTGGGTCTCGGACGACTGGAAGAAGATCTCCAGCAGCGACGCCGAGCTGCTGCAGACGTTCGAGCGCTGGTCGGACCTGTCCGCCAGGGACGGGGCGACGCTGGCCAGCCCCGGAGTCGACGTCGGCACGACCAACGCCGAGCAGGCCTTCCTCACCGGCCGGGCGGCGATGTACCCCGTCGCCGGCGGCCCCGCCAACCCGGCGCGCAAGTTCACCGAGGCGGGCATGGACTGGGGCTTCACCACCAGCCCGAAGATGAAGTACGCCTCACCCGAGATGCAGTCCAACCTGATCCTGCTGACCAAGCTGGGCGACCACCCCGAGCACGGCTGGGAGCTGCTGAAGTACCTCGTTGAGGGCAACCGCTGGGGGGCGATGGAGGGGCGCTTCCCGGCCATCCTGGACGACGCCGGCCCGTGGGCCAAAGAGGCGTTCAAGTTCAACCCCAACGCCCGCATCGAGGTGCTGGCAGAATCGGCCAAAGTCGCCCGCCCCGTCGACCGCTACGCCTACCACCCCGCCTTCGGCGAGCTCAACAAGGTGGTCAATCCCGTGCTCGCGGACGTCTGGGCCGGCAAGGCCTCGGCCCGCGCCGCCCTGCCCCCGTTGCAGTCCCAGCTGCAAGGCATCCTGGACCAGTTCCCGGCGTAGACGGCAGTCGTACGCGTGAGCGGAGCGCGAGGGCGAGGACCAGCGGCCGCCGCCGGGCTGACATCCGAGGAGCCCGGAGGCGACCCTCTCCGCGGGCGCGGCTGGCGGATTGGCCGTGGCACCTGGAGGGGCGCCGCCCGAGGAGCCCGGAGGCGACCCCTCTCCGCGGGCGCGGCCCGCTGGGGGCCGCCGCCAGGGCACCGCGCGCCGCCGCCCGAGCCGCCCCCGAGTGCACGCCCGGGGGCGCCGGCATCCCGGCCACGGCCGGCGACGCCGGCGAGCGGTTACCCGTGCGCGTCGCCCGCGAACGACCGTGCTCCCGGGCTGCCGCCCTCCCGCCTCCCGCCGTCCGGCTCAGGCCCCGCGCAGGATGGCGTCTCCCTTGGTGTTCGCCGCGATGGCGCCGTCGCGCACGCTGAGCTCGCCCCGGAAGACGGGGGCGAGGGCTTCGGTGATGGCGTTGTACCAGTCGAGCCAGGTCTTATGGAATCGCAGCGGCTCGGACGTCGCCATCAGCTCGTGGTTGAGCTGCATGTTCTGCGGCGGCGTCCGCCCGAACGTCGCCTTGTCCTGGGCGGCGGCGATCAAGGTGGGCATCTGGATCCGGCTCTGCCCGATCAGCCCCTGCACGTAGGGACCGGCCATGTGGCGCAGCAGCAGCCAGGCGGCGTCCGCGTTCTTGCCGGTGGTCTGCTGCGGGTTGAGCAGCATGAACGGGTTCCCGTTCATCGACCCGGCGCGTTTGCCCGTCTTGGGGTGCTTCGGGCGCCAGGCCAGCTCCCACTCGAAGTTGCTCCCGATCACCGGCTCGTAGGTGGAGCCGACGGCCCCGGTCAGCGCAGACTTGAGCGCCAGCTGGCCGCTCGAGAAGTCGTCCGGGGTGAATTTGGTGCCCACCGGCGGGGAGACCCGGTGCTTGAGGTACAGGTCGGCCACCCACTGCAGCCCCTCCAGCGTCCCCGGATCGTCCATCGTCGTCCGGGTGCGCTCCTTGTTGATGTAGTCGCCGCCGGCCGACCAGATGAAGGTCAGCAGGTTCCCCTCGAAGCCGGGGCTGATGTTGATCCCCCACTGGTCGCCCTCGGCGCGCGTCAGGCGGCGCGAGGCGTCGAGCAGGTCGTCCCAGGTCCAGCGCTCGTTCGGCTCGGCCACCCCGGCGCGCTGGAAGAGGGTCTTGTTGTAGAAGAAGACGGTGGTGTTGATCATGAACGGCAGCCCGTAGTGCTTGCCGTCCTGGTCGAAGATCTCCGGCTGCGAGTAGTAGGCCTTGAGGTCGATCGCGCGGTCGCGCCGCAGGTAGCT
Organism: Chloroflexota bacterium; assembly: GCA_035537855.1. Classification (GTDB taxonomy): domain Bacteria; phylum Chloroflexota; class UBA11872; order UBA12225; family UBA12225; genus DATLLM01. The sequence continues at coordinate 4,519 of DATLLM010000110.1, forward strand.
GTCCACCTCGCGCCAGGCGCCCTTCTCCAGCAGCCCCAGGAACGTGGCGCCTGAGCCGATGCAGATGTCCGGGGCGGTGCCTCCCGCCAGGCGGGCGATCAGGGCCTCCCAGTAGTTGCCCGTGACCGGCTGCGTCTCTACCGTCAGATTCGGCTGCTCCTCCTGGAAGCGGCGGGCGGCGCTCTGGATCAGGTCCCAGCGCGGGCCCTGGGCGAAGTAGTGGCCCAGCTCCACCTTGCCCGGCCCTTTGACCGCCACCGGGCCGCTGCCCTCTCCCGGCGCCGCGCCGCCGCAGGCGGCGCCGAGCACGCCCGCCAGCACCGCGGCCGGGCCGAGTGCCCCCGCCGCGCCGATGCCGAGGGCGCCCCGGCGTGATGTGCGCACCGCTCCGGCCACGTCTCGCGTCATGCCACTCCTCCGGGCGCGCCGCCCGCTGGCGGCCCGCCCGGCGCTCCGGTGCGGCCGCCGCCAGACTCCCCGTTGCGCCTGCCGGAACCCTACTCGTCCCGCCCGGCGGCGGCAAGGGCGCCGGGCGGGCCGGGGCACCGGACCTGCCCCTATCGTTCGTTCGCCGCCGCACGGCGGCGCAGAAAGG
>DATLLM010000111.1:0-4966 GCA_035537855.1 Chloroflexota bacterium
GGGCGCTTACTGCGCTGGCGGTGGGGCGAGGCGAACGTGCAGCTCGCTCAGCTGGGCCGCCTCAACCGGCGAGGGCGCGCCCATCATCAGGTCGGCCGCCGCCTGGTTCTTCGGGAAGGCGATGGCGTCGCGGATCGAATCGGCCGAGGCCATGATGGCGATCAGCCGGTCGAGCCCGGTGGCGATCCCCCCGTGGGGCGGGGCGCCGTACTCCAGGGCCTCCAGGATGGTGCCGAACTGCTCCTCGATCTGGGCGTCCGTGTAGCCCATCAGGCCGAAGATGCGCTGCTGCAGGGCCCGGGCGTGGATGCGCACGCTCCCGCCCCCCACCTCGAAGCCGTTGCAGATCAGGTCGTACTGCTTGGAGAGGGCCGCCCCGGGGTCGCTGTCCAGCAGGCCGACGTCGTCGTCTTTCGGGGCGCAGAAGGGGTTGTGGGTGAACGTCCAGGCGTCGCGCTCCTCGTCCCGCTCCAGCAGGGGGAAGTCCACCACCCAGCAGAAGGCCAGGACGTTGGGATCGGCCAGGCCGAGGCGCGCCCCCAGGTGGTCGCGCAGGCGGTGCAGCACCTCCGCCGTCACCGCCGGCTGGTCCGCCACGAGAGCGATCAGGTCGCCCGGCTCGACGCCGAAGCGCTGGCGCAGGGACTCCATGACCGCATCCCCGACGTGCTGCCGGAAGGGGCTGCGCGCGCCCTGCGGCGCGTCGGCGTCCGCCGGCCAGGCGGCCGTCGCCAGCCCCTTCGCGCCGAAGCTGCGGGCCAGCTCGGTCAGCTGGTCGACCTCCCGGCGCGACCAGGCGGCCCCGCCCGGCACGCGGATCCCCTTGATCGTCCCCCCGCGCTCCACGGCGCTGCGGAAGACGCCGAAGCCGCTGGCGCCGAGCAGCTCGCTCACGTCCTCGAGCTCCAGGCCGAAGCGCAGGTCCGGGCGGTCGGTGCCGTAGCGGGCCATCGCCTCGGCGTAGGTCAGGCGCGGGAAGGGCCGGAAGAGGAGGCGCTTCTCCGAGAAGCGCTCGGCGATCTCGAGGTACAGGGCCTCGATGGTGCCGGTCACGTCCCCCTCGTCGACGAAGGACATCTCCAGGTCGAGCTGGGTGAACTCGGGCTGCCGGTCGGCCCGCTGGTCCTCGTCGCGGAAGCAGCGGGCGATCTGGAAGTAGCGGTCCATCCCGGCCACCATCAGCAGCTGCTTGAACTGCTGCGGGGCCTGCGGCAGGGCGTAGAACTCCCCGGCGTGGAGGCGGGAGGGGACGAGGAAGTCCCGCGATCCCTCCGGCGTGCTGCGGGTCAGGATGGGGGTCTCGATCTCGACGAAGTCCCGGGCGTCGAGGAAGTCCCGCATGTGCTTGACCACCCGGTGGCGGAGCACGATGGTGTCCCGCAGCGCCGCCCGGCGCAGGTCGAGGTAGCGGTACTTCAAGCGCAGCCCCTCTTCCACCGGGGCGTCCTCGTTGATGTAGAAGGGCGGCGTGCGCGCCGCGTTGAGCAGCACGAGGGATTCGGCCGCCACCTCGACGTCCCCGGTCGGCAGGTTGGGGTTCTCCGTCCCGGACGGGCGGCGGGACACCGTCCCGGCGACGGAGACCACGTACTCCGCCCGCAGGGCGCCGGCCAGCTCGTGGGTCGCCGCGCTCGCGCTCGGGTTGAAGACCACCTGGGTCGTGCCGTAGCGGTCGCGCAGGTCGATGAAGATCAGGCCGCCGTGGTCGCGCCGGCGGTGCACCCACCCTTGCAGCACGGCCCGCCGGCCGGCGTCCCCGGCGCGCAGGGCGCCGCAGGTGTGCGTGCGGTGCTCGGGGAGCCGGCTCATCGCCGCCGCCCCCGCCGCGGGCGTCTCCGCGGGCGTCTCGGGGGCCGCGGGCGTCTCCGCGGGCGTCTCCGAGGTGGCGCTCACACCAGCACCGCCTGCTGCCGGGCCACCCAGCGCTCCGGCTCGTGGATCTCCTCGAGCGTGGGGAGCTGCTCCGGCCCGTCCCAGACGCGGTTGAGGTAGTCGATCCCCCGGGCGTCCACCACCTGCTGGCAGAAGCGCTCGCCGAGGGCGTACTGCTCCAGCTTGACGTCCAGCCCGGTGAGGCGGATGAACAGGCGCTCCCCGACGCTGCGGTTGCGCGCCCGGCTCTCGAAGGTGGTGCGCAGCACCTCGTGGTCCTTCAGCTGGGCCGCCCCGACGCGCTGCATGACGTGGTTGCTGTAGCCCTCCATCAGCGCCATCAGGGCCTGCAGCTGCTGGAAGGCCGCCCGCTGATCCGGGGACATCATCAGCTCCAGCATGTGCCCTCCGCCGGCCGCCCCGGCCGCCCCGGCCGCCCCGTTGCTCCCGTTCGCCCCGTTACCACCGGCGCTCCCGTTGCGTCCGCTGCGTGCCTGACGGGAGTTGTCCTTGATCCGGCTGGCGAAGGTGCTCAGGGCCCCGCCCGGCTGGCCGCCGAAGAGGTCCTCGGAGAGGGAGCGCAGGTAGGAGGTGAGCAGCCCGTTCATGTGGTCGCGCACCCAGGGGTGGCCCTCGAACTCGAACGCGTGGGTCACCTCGTGCAGGGCGATCCAGGCCCGGAACTCGTCCGCCGGCAGCCCGAAGCGGCGCTGCAGGGCGGCGATGTTGGGCTCGACGAAGTAGAGACGCCCCTCGGTCACCGGCTCGCGGCCGAGCAGGGAGAGGTCGTACTGACCGAGCACCCGCTGGCCCAGGTACCCCAGCAGCAGGCCCATCTGCCCGCTGAGCATGGCCTGGCCGAACGCCCCGACGGTGGTGGCGCTGCGCAGCCGGGCCAGGGTGCCGGCGTAGGCCTCGTCCAGGGGGGCGAACATCAGCTCGAACTGGGCCAGGTTGGCGTCGACCCACTCCGCCCGGTCGAAGATGTACACCTGGGCCCGCTCCGGCGGCAGGTCGATCCCGGTGTACTCGGCGACCAGCTCCATCGAGCGCCGGACGTGACCGGCGTACTCGTCGCGCGCCCTGGCCCGGTCCTCCGCTGACCCCCAGGTCTCCGCCTCAGCTCCGGGGGTGAGGCCCCCCTGGGCCAGCCGTACGGCGATCCGCCGGGCCCAGCTCCAGTTCAGCAGGCGCGGGTTGGCGGCGGCGTCGCGGCTGACCCGGTCCTCCAGCACCTTCCCGGCCAGCCAGGTGGCCCCGGCGGCCGCCCCCAGCATCACCCCGGTACCGACAACGCGAGCGGCGCTTACGCTCATATCCCCCAACTATACCGGTGAGGCGGGCCCCGCCGGGGCGGGTCAGCGGCCGACGTAGCGCAACTGCCACAGGCGCCAGAGCGCTTCGACGGCGATCCCGGGGGTCATCTTGGACACCCCGGCGTCGCGCTCCCGGAAGTGGATGGGCAGCTCGACCACCCGCAGCCCGGCGCGCTGGCAGCGCAGGGCCATCTCGATCTGGAAGTTGTAGCCCTGGGAGCGCACCGCGTCCAGGCCGACCCGCTCCAGGGCCTCCCGCCGGAAGCACTTGAAGCCGGCGGTGGCGTCCCGCACCGCGAGCCCGGTGACCAGCCGGGCGTAGACGTTGCCCCCGCGGGAGACGAGGCGCCGCAGGGGGCTCCAGCGCCGGTCGAGGCTGCCCCCGCGGACGTAGCGCGAGCCCACGACCACGTCGTAGCGCTCGGCCAGCGCCAGCATCGCCGGCACGGCGGCCACGGGGTGGGAGAAGTCGGCGTCCATCTCGAAGACCCGCTCGGCGCCGCCGGCCAGGGCCCGGCGGAAGCCGGCCCGGTAGGCGTCTCCCAGGCCGGACTTCTGCGTCCGGTGCAGCACGTCCACCCGGTCGGGGTGGGCCTTGACCAGACCGTCCGCGAGCTCGCCCGTCCCGTCCGGGGAGTTGTCGTCCACCACCAGCACGTCGACCGCCGGCGCCAGGGCCAGCAGCGCGGCCACCATCGAAGGCAGGTTCTCCGCCTCGTTTTAGGTGGGCAGGACGACCGTGGTGCGGCGCCGCGGCGCCGGCGGGGCCGGCGGTGGGGACTCGCTCACCGGCCGGCTGGCGCCGGCGGTCCGGCGACCTGGTAGACCGCCGTCTGCCCCTGACGGAAGACCGGCTGGAAGGCCGGACCGTCGAACTTGGCCAGGCCGCCGGGATTCGCCCCGTACTTCTGCCGCTCCAGGTAGCCCACAACCACGTAGGTGACGCCGTACTTGTCCAGTAACGGGCGTGCCGCATCGGCAGTGGCGGCGGTGTAGATGGCGTCGACGTCCCGCTGCCGCGCCGTCACCTCGTTCTCGATCGCCGCCCCGCGCCACAGCCGCTCGTGCTGGTCCCAGCCGAGCACGGTGGGGAAGCCGGTCTGGGTGGCGATGCGGGCGAACTGGCTGTAGGGGCCGCCGCTCGCTTCGAGCACCACCGGCGCCCGCTGCCCGGCCACCGCCGCCCCGTGCTGGCGCAGCCAAGCGGCGGCGGCCGCGTCGTCCGGCTGGCTGCGCTGCATCCAGGCCATGCCGTCCAGCGTCGGCTGGTTGCCGAAGGCGTTCGTGCGCAGCAGGGTGGCCTTGAAGGGGAAGAGGGCCATCGCCAGCAGCACCAGGGCCACCGCCCCGAGACCCAGCCGGCGCCCGCGGCGGCGCCGCGGGGACAGCGTCCGGTCCCCCGGGTCGGGCCGCGACAGGCGGCGGAAGAGCCAGAACAGGAGGCCGCTGCCGCCGACGGCGAAGAGCAGCCAGGCCTGGTAGTAGAGCTTGAAGACGGTATTCATCCGGCGCAGCGCCCCGCCGTAGAAGTCGCGGATGTACACCACCTCGCAGCCGGCCAGCAGCAGCGCCCCCAGGGCGACGGCCGCGGCCGCCGCCGCCAGGGGCCGCCCCGCTCCGGCCCCGCTGCCCTCGAGCGACCGCCAGGCGACCCAGCCGGCGCCCGCGGCCAGCAGCAGGGAGAGCGTCAGCGCCCCGGCGCCGGCGCGCTCCGCGAGCAGCACCACGATCGCCGCCAGGGCCACCAGCAGCAGCGGCTGGCCGTAGCCGGCCGTCCC
>DATLLM010000112.1:0-2163 GCA_035537855.1 Chloroflexota bacterium
TGGAGGGAGCGCACGCGTGGCAGACGAGACGAACGAGTTGGTGACGATTACCCTGACGACAGAGGATTGGGCCCGCTTGCGGGAGTGTCTGGCGACGCTCACCGGCTATGCGGAGGACTATGCCCGTCAGGCCGTCGAGACCCTGGAGCGGCGGCGCCGCGAAGACTCGAGCCCGGGTGATCGGGTCGCGTGGCAGCGGGATCTGCAGACGTACGTGACGCTCGCTCACGACGCCAAGCGGCTCAAGCATGCGGTCGGTCGGCGTGTCGACGCCCGAATGGGTAAGGCCTGAACCCAAGACCTCACCCGCAGGTTGCCCGATCCGGCCGTGTGCGACCCGTGTGACCATCCGCGTCGAGATCGTGCTACGCGGCGACGCCCGGCGCGTCCCGGATTGCCACCGACGCTACGTGCCGTCTGCGGCGCTGCTGGCGGCCCCCAGCCGGCGGCATAGGGCGAGGGACCTTTCACCGGAGGGCGAGAGGCGCCTGCGCTGCGGCCAGGAAGAGCTTCAAGAGGAGTGTTGAAAGCGTTACGGGGATTGCTCGCCGGCCGCGCCCCCGACTCTGGGTGGCCCCCGATCCCGCCCGGCCGCGAGGCCTCAGGTAGACCGCCGGATGCCCCGCTCGGCGGCGGCGCGCTCCTGGCCCCCGAGTCGCTCGAGCCCGGCAAGGCGGAGCCGCACCAGCCCCCGCAGCTCCGTCCGGTCTCCTCGCGGAGCGTGAGCGTGAGCGCGTCATTGCCCAAGCTCCCGCGCACGCGCATCGTCTCCGTCATCAGGCCAGTCGCCCCAGTCGGCGGCGCCGAGTCGCCATCGGCGGAGTGAGGCGGACGCCGGGCTGCCACCCGTCGGCCGACCAGCGCCGCGTGATCGCGTCCAGCCGGGCGGCGACCGTGGCGCCCACGCCGTCGCGCGTCCACTGGCCTCGACGGAGGCGCTCGTCCAGCTCCTCCGCGGCGGACGGTGTCCCCTCACCAGCGCGCTTGGCCAGGTCGGCCAGGCCGCGCCGCTCGACCAGCACCAGGTGCTGCGCGTGGCGTCCGGGCACCCCGTCGCGCGGAGTCCGGGACAAGCCTTCCACCCGGTAGACGCCGGCCAGGCGGGCCACGTCGGCGGCGTCGACGGGCGCCGCCGGCGGTACCGGCGCCGCGCCGCGGGCGGTCGGCCGACCTTCGAGGGCGTCCAGGCGCCGCTCCACGTCGGCGAGCCGCGCCCGCAGCGCGGCCAGTTCCTCCCGGGGGCCTACCGTGCTTCCGGTGTCCTCCGTGCGCTCCGTGTTCCCTGTGCTCACCGTCTGCCTCCTCGGATGACTTCCACCAGGAGTTGAGGCACCGATTCCGGGCGATCAGCGACTGAGTCCACGGCGCGGGCGGCTCGGGGGCGAGGATGGCCAGGTGCACCTGCGTCACGGGCCACCCCCACTCCCGCTTCTACTCCAATCGCCCCCACGGACGGCCAGACGGCGGGCATACTACCCCGCCGGCGGGCCCGGTCTCAAGCCGGGGAATGAGCGCACCACCCTGCGGGAGTCCTCCGGGGGCCACCGAAGTCTGCTCCATACGGCCCCCCCTCGCAAGTCCCTCGGGCTGCGCGAATCAGCATGTGGTGCTGTGGGCACCGTGGGGGATGCGGTGGTGCGCGGAGGCATGGCGCGTGTGCGGCCCGGCCGCCCCGAGTCATCAACACCGAGCGCGGATACTCACCCGATAGGCGCCGCCGCTCGCGTGGGCCGGGCGGCGCTCTGCGGGGTGCCCTGGGGGGTGGTCGCTGCGGTGGACGCCCCATCCTGCGGTACGCCCCGACCTCGGCGGCCGCCCCCCTGGCCATTCGCCCGCGGCGTCCGCGACCCCACCAAGCATCTGGGCCCGCCACCGGCCGGTGCGGCGGTGGGCGCGGCCCCCTGCCGAAGCGTCCGGTAGCCACCCACCGGCGCTTTGGCGATACGCCCCCACGATGCGTCTGCTGAGCTTGCCTCCTCCCCGGCAACAGAACTGCGACGGCGCTCGTTAGGAAGCAGTGGGCCCCGGCCGGCGCGGCGGGGGCCGGGCCGGCCGGGAAGCGACGGAGGCGGCGCGATGTCGTTCTTCTGGATCTACGACCTGCCGAACTGGCTGCTGGGCATGCTCATGGTGCTGGTCTTCACCGGACTCGCCGCGGCCGGG
>DATLLM010000113.1:0-2181 GCA_035537855.1 Chloroflexota bacterium
CCCCCGCGAACGCGCCGGCGTCCGCCCCCCTGCCGGCCGCCTCCCCGGCGTGAAGCCTGCTCCCCCTGATCCGCGCGCCGCCGCCGGCGAGCCGGACGCCGCCTCGGTCCACGTCTGGCGCGCTGCGCTCGACCCCCCTCAGGGGCGCCTGGACGTCCTGGCCGGCTACCTCTCGCCGGACGAGCGCGCCCGGGCGGAGCGCTTCCACTTCCCCCGCGACCGGCGGCGCTTCCTCGCCGCCCGGGGCACCGTGCGCGAGATCCTCGGCGCCTACCTCGGTCGCCCGCCGGCGGCGCTCGCCTTCGCCTACGGCCCCCAGGGCAAGCCGGCGCTCGACCCGCCGGACGCCGCCGGACTCGACTTCAACCTCTCGCACAGCGCCGGCGTCGTCCTCGTCGCCCTCGCCCGCGGCCGCCCGGTGGGGGTGGACGTGGAAGCGATGCGCGAGCTGACGGACCTGCCGGGCGTCGCCGCCCGGGTGATGACCGCGGCCGAGCTGGCCGCGTTCGAAGCCCTCCCCGCCGGCGCGCGCGCCGCGGCCTTCTTCGCCCTCTGGACGCGCAAGGAGGCCTACATGAAGGCCCTGGGCGCCGGCTTCTCGCTGCCGCCGGAGGGCTTCGCCGTCGCCGGCCTCGCGGCCGCCGGCTGGAGCGTGCACGACCTCCCGGCGCCGCCCGGCTACGCCGCCTGCGTCGCCGTCAGGGGCCCCATCGCCGGACTGCGCTGCGGGACGTGGCCGGCTCCGGAAGCCCCGGAAGCCCCCGAGGCCCCGTAAGCGCCGCGGTTCAGGCGACGCGGCGCGTCGCCGTCTTCGCCGGCGCCCGCAGGACCGACTCGTCCTCCAGCCCGGCGGCGATCAGCCGGCGCTGCGAGCGGCGCACCTCCTCCAGCATCGGCTCGTAGGTCACCCGGCGCAGCACTTTGCCGTCCGGGACCACGTCCCACAGCCCGAACTTCATCCACTCCCCGGTGTGCCAGTCCGGCATGTCCACGATGGGGTAGAGGCAGATCCCCTGCACGTCCACCCCCGCTTCGCGCACCCGCAGCACGCCGTCCACCACGTCCCGCACCCAGCGCGGGCGCAGGTCCTGCCAGCACCCCGTCTCGGTGATGCAGATGGTGTGACCGGGGTAGCGCCGGGCCACCCCGCTGAGCATCTCCGCGAACGGCTTGCGCCGCGGGTCGTCGTACTCCAGGGTGGTGCCCCGGCAGTGCTCCCACTGCCCGCTGAGGTAGTAGTTGACCCCCACGATGTCCAGGTACTCGGGTGCGCCCCCCAGCTCTGGCCAGGCCCTCCCCGAGATCATGTCCCAGGTCTGCCACTGGAACTCGTTGAACCGGGTGGCGTCCTCCGCCAGCTCCGGCTCGTCCAGCGGGGCGACGGCGTTGCAGATGGGGTCGACGTTCACCATCCGCGATCCGGGGTCGACCGCCCGGATGGCCTCGATCCCGGCGATCGCCGCCCGGGCCAGCTGCAGCTTCAGCTCCAGCCCCTGGCCGCGCTCGAAGGGGGCGAACCAGCCGACCTCGCCCCCCGCCCAGGCGTAGAAGCTGGGCTCGTTGACGGGGGTGTAGAAGCGCGTCCCGGCCTCCCCGGTGCGCCGGATCAGGTAGCGAGCGAAGGCGTAGCAGTAGTCCGCGAAGCGGGTCACGAACTCCGGCTCGAACGGATTCAGGTGCGGCGGGAACCCGTAGTGGAACAGGTCCCAGATCTGCGTCATCTCGTGCCGCATCCCGGCGGTGACGAACGGCTCGGCCGGACGGAAGTCCAGCCGGTCCTCCCGCTGGATGCGGTACCAGGGGACGCTCTCCCGCACCCCCCGGATGCCGACCGCCAGCAGCCGGGCGTAGTCCTCGTCGACGAAGCGGTCGTGCTGCGTCCGGCGGACCATATCCTCCCGGGCGCCGCGCCGGTTCACGTGCGTCGCGCACTCGAAGCCGGCCAGAAAGTAGCTCGGAAACAGGGTCTTCTTGCTGCTCATATCGAATCAGTGTTGTGCGTTGGTGCCGCCGGCGGGGTGGCCGTCCGGTGGCCGTCCGGTAACGGTCCCCGCGATTCCCGGCCGGAGAGCCTGCACGATGCGTACCACAGCCCCCGCGGCCCCTCCCTGCCCCGCCCCGCCGGTGGAACGTCCGACGTCCGAGGTCCGAAGTCAGCGCTGGGATGACGAGAGGCTCTCC
>DATLLM010000114.1:0-4732 GCA_035537855.1 Chloroflexota bacterium
TCTCCAGTGTTGACCAAGCGCGTCATCCCCTGCCTGGACGTCGCCCGCGGGCGCGTCGTCCGGGGCGTCAAGTTCTCCGCCGACCGCGACGCCGGCGATCCGGTGCAGCTCGCGGCCCGCTACGACGCCGAGGGCGCGGACGAGCTGGTCTTCTACGACATCACCGCCTCCCACGAGGGCCGGGGGATCTTCCTGGACGTCCTCGAGCAGTGCGCCCGGCAGCTGTTCATCCCCCTCTGCGTCGGCGGCGGCCTGGCCACCGTCGAGGACATGTGGCAGGTGCTGCGGGCGGGGGCGGACAAGACCTCCATCAACTCCCAGGCGGTGAAGAACCCGGACCTGATCGACGCCGGCGCCGAGCGCTTCGGCAGCCAGTGCATCGTGCTCTCCATCGACGCCAAGCGCACGGTTGAGGCGGACGGGCGGACCTGGTGGCAGGTCTACCTCAACGGCGGGCGGGTGGCCACCGGGAAGGACGCGCTGGCCTGGGCCGCCGAGGGCGCGGCGCGCGGCGCCGGCGAGATCGTGGTCAACAGCATCGACGCCGACGGGACGCGGGCGGGCTACGACCTGGAGCTGCTGCGCGCGGTCAACGCCCGGGTTGAGGTGCCGGTGGTGGCGTCCGGTGGCGCCGGGACGCTCGATCACTTCACCGAGGCATTCTTCCAGGGCGACGCCCACGCCGTGCTCGCCGCGTCGGTCTTCCACTACGGCGTCTTCACCATCCCGCAGGTGAAATCCCACCTCGCGGCCGCGGGCCTGCCGGTGCGCCTGGAGGCGGCGGCGTGAGCGGGGAGACGCCGGACGCCGCGCCCGCCCCCGCCCTGAGCGCGGCCGGGCTGGAGGAGATCCGCTTCGGCGGCGACGGCCTCATCCCCGCCGTCGTGCAGGACAACACCTCAGGCGAGGTCTTGATGGTGGGCTTCATGAACCGTGAGGCCCTGTCCCGCACCCTGGACTCCGGCGACGCCTGGTTCTGGAGCCGCTCGCGGCGGGAGCTGTGGCACAAGGGCGCCACCTCGGGCAACTACCTCCGGGTGCGTGAGGTGCGCCGCAACTGCGAGGACTCCTCCCTGCTCCTGCTCGCCGATCCGGTGGGGCCCACCTGCCACACCGGCGAGCGCACCTGCTACTTCCGCACCCTGGACGGGCAGCGGGTCGCCGGGCCCGACCGGCCCCCGCCGGGCGCCGCCGGCGATCTTGATTGGCTCTACGCGATCCTGCGCCGGCCCGAGCGCCGGGAGGGCTCCTACACCTCGAGGCTGCTCGCCGAGGGGGTCGACCGGATCGGGCGCAAGATCGGCGAGGAGGCGGCCGAGGTGATCATCGCGGCCAAGAATCGCTCGCCTCAGGAGCTCGCCGCCGAGACGGCCGACCTCTGGTACCACTCCCTGGTGCTGCTGCTCGACGCCGGATTGCAGCCGGAAGACGTCTACCGCGTCCTGCGCGACCGCCACCGCCAGAAGACCGACAGCGCCGAGCCGGAGCCGGGTCGGCGCCGGGTCGGGGCCGAGTAGGAGACTTGGGGCACCGCCCTAACCAATCCACTACCTCCCGCGTACGATTCAGCAACTGACGTGCGGTAGTGTTCCTCAGAGGGGAGGGACACCGGCGTGTTCTTCCATTGCCGCTGGCAACGAGCGGGCCAGCCGACCGTTGGGGTGAGCAGCACGTGGCCTCGCGCCCGATGCGGTCGTGGCGGCGCCCCGCCGGTGCGGGGTGGTCATCGGGGCGGGTAGTTGTGTCGAGAAGGGAGCGGGCAGGGCGATGGAAGACGGAGCGCCGCGGAACGAGGCCCAGGCCGAACCACCACCGGCGTCGCCGGTGCCCACCGCCACCGTCGCGCCCGTGGCCCGAGCGCAGCGGCACGAGGTCGACCCCACCGTGCCCTACGCGATCGTCCCCGGTCCGGCGCGGGACACCTTCCTCTTCTACCACGTCGACGCCACGTCGCGTGACGTCAACGGGCTCTGGGACTACTGCCGCTTCTGCATCTCGAATCTGGTCTGGGTCAACGACCACTTCGTGGTCACCCCCAACCCGATGTACCTCAACCCGGCGTCCGAGCTCGAGGAGCGCCACGGCAAGATCAAGCGCGTCTTGCTCAACTGGTACCGGGCCAAGCGCATCGTCAGCGGGCTCGACCTGCGCTTCGACTGAGCCGGGCGGGCGGACGCGCGGACGGGCGGACGAGCGGGGGCCGGTCTCCCGCACCCGCCCTCAGCCGCTGGCGCTCTCTCCGGCGATGAGCTCGTTGGCCACTTTCATCAGGTCGTCCAGGGTGTAGCGGGTCACCAGGACGGTGTCCTTCGGCCCGGACGGGACCTCGCGCCGGACGTAGTAGGCGCTCCCGTCGGGATTGGCCCCACCGACGGCGATGATCGCCGCCCCGCCGCTCGCCCGCTTGGGGGTCATCTCGATGGTCATCTGGGGGGCGTCGAGCCCGAAGTCGGCCGAACGGCTCGGCTGGGAAGCCACCTCCCGGTCGATAGAGATGTCCGCCATCTGACCGAGCGAGCCCTCCAGCTTCGTCGACGGGGTGAGCACGACCGGACCGGGCGCGGCGTCCGGAGACGGCACCGGCGTCGGGGCCGCCGGCGGGCCGCCCGAGGAGAACTTGCCGCTGGCGTCGCGGGTGAAAGTGACGCTCCCCGCGGGGGAGGTCAGCACCACCCGGTCCAGGTCATCGGTCTTGTACGGCAGCAGCCGCTTGGCGGCCTGCGCCGGCGGCGTCTCGAAGCGGCCCTCGAACGCCCAGGCGGCCCCGCCGGCGATCAGCAGCAGGGCGACCAGACCGACCACCCAGGGAGAGACGGGCAGCGGCCAGGGCCTCCCGAAGGCGGAGCGCCGGGCCGCTCCCGGGCCCGCCGGCGCCGCTGCCGGGCGCGTCGCCCGCGGCATCGGCCCGATCGGCCGGCGCGACTGCGCCGGAGTGGCCAGCGGCGCCGGCCGGGAGCGGCGGCGCTTCTGGCTCATCGGCGCTGCCACCAGATGACGCCGCCGAGCAGCAGCACGGCCAGGGGGACGAACACGACCGAGGTGTAGAAGACCAGCACCTGGGCCTGGTTGCTGAGCAGGATGGGCGGGGCGACGGCCGGGGTCGCCCGGATCGAGATCAGGTCCTCGTCCTCGGCGAGCCAGTTCACGCTGTTGACGAAGAAGTCGCGGTTGCCCAGCACCTGACCGAAGTAGGTGTTGGCGGCGAACTCGCTGTTGCCCACCACCACGATGCGCCCCTTGGGCGTCTGCGCCGCGCCGGGCAACGGGGCCGGCGCCGGCGGCGCGCCGGGGGTGATGGCCTGCGTCGGGTCGGTCTTGTTCACCGCAACGGCGACCGAGAGGGGGCCGGGCGTGTCGTCGGCGTCCTGGCGCGCGGCCGCGGTGAAGTTCTTCTCCGCCCAGGCGCGGTCGGTCGTGCGCAGCAGGGGCACGATGGCGAAGCCGCTGCCCGCCCCCGGCTTCACCGTCACCGAGCGCGTCCCGGGCAGGATCAGGTCGGGCAGGCTGGTGGTGATGCGGTGCCCGCTCTGCGGCGAAGGCAGGATGGACAGGGCGTCGCCGAGGTAGTTGCGCCCCGGGTCGATCACCAGATCGTCGTCGAGCCCAACGTACCAGCCGGACAGCAGGTCGGACAGGCCGGTGTCCTGGCGCGGATCGACCAGGAAGAAGACCTTGCCGCCCCGGTCGAGGTAGTCCTTGAGGGCCTGCTTCTCCGGATCGAGGAACGGCGCCCGCGGGCCGGCGACGACGACCACGCTCGCGTCGTCCGGCACCTTCTGGGTGGCCAGCAGGGACAGGTCCTCGACCTGGTAGCTCTCCGCCTTCAGGGCCTCAGCGGCCGCGTTGTAACCCGGCTGCTGCGGATTGTTCGGGTCGCGCTCCTGGTGCCCCTGGACGAAGTAGACCTTCTTCTTGTCCGTGCGCGTCAGCTTGAGCAGGGCGCTGGTGAAGTCCTGCTCGGTCAGCCCGGTCGTCTGCTCCTTGCGGTCGCCGGTCTGGAAGATGGTCACCGGATAGCTGCTGATGTCGAACTGCCGGGCGACGCCGGGGTTGACGTCCGGGTCGACGAACTCCACCGTCACCCGGTCCGAGCGGCGGTCGTACTGGCGCAGCAGGTCCTTGGTGCCCCGGACGAAGGAGTCCTCCTGCTGGCTGGGGAAGAAGGCGGTGACCTTGACGTCCTGCTGCAGCCCGTTGAGCACCTTCACCGACTGATCGGAGAGGGTATACATCTGGCTCGCGGTCAGGTCCCACTGCGGCGAGTGGCGGTTGACCGCCCAGTTGCCGACCGCCAGCAGGCCGATGAAGGCGACGCTGGCGAGGGTGACGTTGCCGCCCTGGCGGGCCTGCCGCGAGCGCAGCCAGTCCACGAGGTCGCCCCAGCGGGGGATGACGTACAGGGCGCCCAGCAGGGCGGCGACGATCAGCAGCACCACCGCGTTGCGGGTCAGCGACCCCTGGACGCGGAACAGCTCCCGCGCCCCGGCGAGGACGACCAGGGAGGCGATGCCCAGGACCCCGCTGAAGCGGTGGAAGGCGGAGGAGTCGGCGTAGTCGGCGTCGGATTCGGTCTCGTACTCGACCGCCGCCGCCTCCGGCGGCGCCGTCTCCGGCGCCGGGTCTGCGGCCTCGCCGGACGGCGACTCGGGGGCGGCGCCCTCCGGATTCTGGGACGGTCCGCCGGGGCGACCGGAGCGCCGGCGGCGGCGACGGCTAGGCTGCGGCTCGGTAG
>DATLLM010000115.1:0-3884 GCA_035537855.1 Chloroflexota bacterium
CCCCCGCCTTGAGGTAGGCCGGGACGTCTTTGGCGGCGGCCTCGCTGTCGATGCTGACGGCGAGGACGACCAGTCCGCCGCCGGGCCCGGCGTGCTGGCGGTAGAGCTGCTCCATCTCCGGCAGCTCCTCGCGGCAGGGGACGCACCAGGTGGCCCAGAAGTTGAGCAGGACGGGCTGCCCGCGGAACTGCTTGAGCTCCACGTCTCTGGCGCCGGCGGCGTCTTTCAGCCGGAAGTTGGGCGCCTCGTGGTCGACGAGGGGGCCGACCCCTTTGGCCGCGCCCCCCGAGCTGCCCGCTGCGCCGCTCCCCGGGGCGACGAGGGGCCGGGTGGCGACGTACCCGAGCACGGGCAGGGCCGCGAGCAGAGCGAGACCGCCAACGAGTCGCCGACGCACTTCAGCAGAAGTATACGGAGACGGGCAGGGCGGGGGACGCACGTCCCCCGCCCTGTTTCGACCGTGCGGGCCCCCAAACGGGCCCTGAGCGTCCGGGTGCCGGCTCAGTACTCCGGCATCGGCGCCGCCGGCGCCGCCTTCTCGGGCAGGTCGGTGATCAGCGCCTCGGTGGTGAGGATCATGGCCGCGATGGAGACGGCGTTCTCCACCGCCGAGCGGGTCACCTTGGCCGGGTCGATGATTCCGGCCTCGACCATGTCCTTGTAGGACTCGGAGACGACGTCGAAGGCGACGTTCTTGCTGCCCGACTCCGTCTGCTGGCGGCGGATGCTCTCCACCACGACGGAGCCCTCGTAGCCGGCGTTGGTCGCGATCTGCCGGGCCGGCTCCTCCAGGGCGCGCCGCAGGGCGCCGACGCCGGTGGCCTCGTCCCCCTCCAGCTTGAGGTTGTCGAGGGCGGAGACGGCGTTGAGCAGGGCGACCCCGCCGCCGGGGACGATGCCCTCCTCGATGGCCGCGCGGGTGGCGGAGAGGGCGTCCTCGACGCGGTGCTTCTTCTCCTTGAGCTCCGTCTCGGTGGCGGCGCCCACCTTGATCACGGCGACCCCGCCGGAGAGCTTGGCCAGACGCTCCTGGAGCTTCTCGCGGTCGTAGTCCGAGGTGGTGTCCTCGATCTGGGCCTTGATCTGCTTGATGCGGCCCTGCACCTCGTCGCTCGAGCCCCGCCCCTCGACGACGGTGGTGTTGTCCTTGTCGGACACCACCCGCCGGGCCCGGCCGAGGTCCTCGATGCGCACGCTGTCCAGCTTGCGCCCCAGCTCGTCGGAGATGACGGTGCCGCCGGTGAGGACGGCCAGGTCCTTGAGCATCTCCTTGCGCCGGTCGCCGTAGCCGGGGGCCTTGACCGCCAGCACGTTGAGGATGCCCCGCAGCTTGTTCACCACCAGGGTGGCCAGGGCCTCGCCCTCCACCTCCTCGGCGATGAGCACGATCTCCTTCTTGCCGGTCTGGACCATCTTCTCCAGGACGGGCAGCATCTCCTGCACGGAGGTGATCTTGCCCTCGGTGATGAGGATGAAGGGATCGTCCAGCTCGGCCGTCATGCGGTCCGCGTTGGAGACGAAGTAGGGGGAGATGTAGCCCCGGTCGAACTGCATCCCCTCGACGTACTCGACCTCGAACTGGATGCCCCGGCTCTCCTCGACGGTGATCACGCCGTCCTTGCCCACCCGGTCCATGACCTCGCCGATGAGCTGACCGATCTCGCGGTCGTTGGCGGAGATGGAGGCGATGTTGGCGATCTCCTCACGCCCCTTGACGGGGGTGGCCTGCTCCTTGATCGCCTGGACGACGGCGGCGGTGCCCTTGTGCAGGCCGCGCTGCAGGATCATCGGGTTGGCCCCGGCGGCGACGTTGCGCATCCCCTCGAAGACGATGGCCTCGGCGAGCACGGTGGCGGTGGTCGTGCCGTCCCCGGCGATGTCGTTCGTCTTGCTCGCGGCTTCCTTGAGCAGCTGGGCGCCCATGTTCTCGAACGGGTCGGGGAGCTCGATCTCCTTGGCCACGGTCACGCCGTCGTGCGTGACGGTGGGCCCGCCGAACTTCTTCCCCAGGGCGACGTTGCGCCCCTTGGGGCCGAGGGTGGTCTTGACGCTCTTGGCGACGGATTCGATCCCGCGGGTCAGAGCGTGGCGCGCTTCTTCGTTGAACACGAGTTGCTTAGGCATGCGTTGCGTTGTCCTCCTGTTTCCTGCTGTCCCGGCATCCTGCGCAGCGGAAGCGCGCTGCCGGCGCCACCGGGACGCTCGCCGGAGAGGCGGCGGGCGTCCGGCCGCCGCCGCGCCGGCCGGCTAGTTGTCCGAGAGCCGGCCCTGGGCGACGAGCCAGCGGACGAAGTCCTGGCGGGGGTCGACGGGGTAGGCGTCGCTCCGCTCGCCCCGCTGGACGGCCCGGCGCAGCCGCTCCAGGCGCTCCTGCTCCTGAGGCGTGAAGCGCTTCCGCGCCCGCGCCGGCGCGCGAGCGGGGGCGGCGACCCCCGGCTCACCGGCCGGCCGACGCCGCGCCCTGGCCCGCTTCTCGCTCTGCTCCTCCTGGCACTGTGGCGTGCTCATCTCTCTCTATCCGGCGTGAGTATAGACCCGCGTTAGCACTCCGTCAAGGAGAGTGCTAACCGGGCCGGAGTCCGCTGGTATACTCTGACCAAAGGGCCGCAAGGCGAGATACGGGACGATGTTCGGCATCGGAAAGAGCGAAACGAGCAACGGCAAGTCGGTGAGCGAGGCGGAGGTCCTGGCGGCCCTGGGCCGCATCCAGGACCCGGACCTGCGCAAGGACATCGTCTCGCTCGGGTTCATCAAGGACCTGGCCATCGACCGGGGCGCGGTCAGCTTCAAGATCGAGCTCACCACCCCGGCCTGCCCGGTCAAGGGCGAGATGGAGCGCCAGGCCCGGGAGTTCGTCGGCGGGCTCCCCGGGGTGCACACGGTGGACGTGGCCATGACCTCGTCCGTGCGCTCGACGGCCGCCCCAACCGGGCCGCTGCTGCCCGGCGTGCGCAACGTGATCGCCGTCGCCAGCGGCAAGGGCGGCGTGGGCAAGTCCACGGTGGCCGCGAACCTGGCCGTCGCCCTCGCCCGCACCGGCGCCGCCGTTGGCCTGCTGGACGCGGACATCTACGGTCCGAGCGTCCCCGGGCTGATGGGCGTGAGCGAGCGCCTGACGGTCAAGGAGACGGCGTCCGGACCGAAGATGGTGCCCCCCACGGCCCACGGGGTGCGGGTGATGTCGCTCGGCTTCCTGCTGGACGACCCCAGCCAGCCGGTGATCTGGCGCGGGCCGATGGTGGGCTCGGGCGTGCGCCAGCTGCTGGGCGACACCGAGTGGGGCACCCTGGATTACCTGCTGGTGGACATGCCCCCCGGGACGGGGGACGCCACCCTGACGCTGGCCCAGAGCATCCCCCTCTCCGGGGTGGTGGTGGTCTCCCAGCCCCAGGACGTCTCCCTGGCCATCGCCGTCAAGGCCCTGCGCGCCTTCCAGAGCCTGAAGGTGCGCATCCTCGGCGTGCTGGAGAACATGAGCTACTTCCTCTGCGACGACTGCGGCAAGCGCCACGAGATCTTCAGCCACGGCGGGGCGCAGCGGAAGGCCCAGGAGCTGGGCGTGCCCTTCCTCGGCGAGGTGCCCCTGGCCGGAGACATCCGGGAGGCGAGCGACGCCGGCACCCCCATCAGCGCCCTGCGCCCGGAGTCGCCCCAGGCCCAGGTCTTCGCCGGCATCGCCCAGGCGCTCGCGGCGCAGGTGAGCATCGCCGGCATGCAGCAGCGCCGGACGATCCCGCTGCGGCCCGTTTAACCTGTCCGTATGACCCGCAAGGCACGCCGGCGCGCGCTCGCCGCCGCCGGAGGGGCGGCGATTCTCGCCCTCGGGTTCCGAGGGCGGGCGCTGGGCCAGGAGGGCGAACGACACGCCGATCACGGTCAACCAG
>DATLLM010000116.1:0-6760 GCA_035537855.1 Chloroflexota bacterium
CCCCCGCCTTCCGGGAGCGCTTCCCCGAGTACGACGCCCCGGCCATCGACCGCCTGCGGGCGACCGAGTACGCCCGCCTCGACGCCCAGGGGCAGGTCTACCTGGACTACACCGGGGGCAGCCTCTACGCCGCCGGCCAGCTGCGGGAGCACCTCGACCTGCTCGCCGGCGGCGTCTTCGGCAACCCCCACTCGGCCAGCCCCACCTCCCTCGCCGCCACCGCCCTCGCCGAGGGCGCGCGGCGGGCGGTGCTCGCCCACTTCAACGCCGCGCCCGAGGAGTACAGCGCCGTCTTCACCCTGAACGCCAGCGGGGCGATCAAGCTCGTCGGCGAAGCCTACCCCTTCGTCCCCGGCTCGACCTGCCTGCTGACCGCGGACAACCACAACTCGGTCAACGGCCTGCGCGAGCTGGCCCGGGCGAAAGGCGCGCGCACCGCCTACGTCGACGTCCGCCTACCCGAGCTGACCGTCCCGGAGGCGGCGCTGCAAAGCCGGCTCGAAGCGCCGGCGGCGCCCGGCGCGGCGCGCCTCTTCGCCTACCCGGCGCAGTCCAACTTCTCCGGCGCGCAGCACCCCCTGGACTGGATCGCGCGGGCGAGGGCCCTGGGGTGGGACGTCCTGCTGGACGCCGCCGCGTACGCCCCCACCAACCGCCTCGACCTCGGTCGCTGGCATCCGGACTACGTCGCCATTTCCTTCTACAAGCTCTTCGGCTACCCGACCGGGATCGGCTGCCTGATCGCCCGCAAGGCGGCCTTGAAGCGGCTGCGCCGCCCCTGGTTCGCCGGGGGAACGGTGACCATAGCCTCCGTCCGGGCCGCCGGCCACCGCCTGGCCGCCGGTCCGGCCGCGTTCGAGGACGGCACCATCAACTACCTCGGGCTGCCGGCGGTGACGGTCGGCCTGCGCCACCTCGAGGCGGTCGGTCTCGACGCCGTCCACGCCCGCGTGCGGGCGCTGACCGGCTGGCTGCTGGCCGCCCTGCCGGACCTGCGCCACAGCAACGGCCGCCCGCTGGTCCGCCTCTACGGACCGGCCACCACCGCCGGGCGCGGCGCCACCGTCGCCTTCAACCTGCTCACCCCGGCCGGCGCCGTGATCGAGCCCGGCCTGGTCGAGGCCGGCGCCGCCGCCCGGCGCATCTCCCTGCGCACCGGCTGCTTCTGCAACCCCGGGGCGAGCGAGGCCGCGTTCGACCTGCCGCCGGCCGAGCTGGCCCCCTTCTTCCGCCGGCCGGTGGCGGACGACGCGAGCGAGCCGGCCCACGAGGCCGCCGCGTTCAAGCGCCGGCTGGCCGCCAGCGGCCGGGCGGTGGGGGCGGTGCGGGCCTCGTTCGGCATCGCCTCCAGCTTCGCAGACGTCGCCGCCCTGCTCGCGCTGCTGGAGACGTACCGCGACCGGCCCGACCGGCCCGACCGGCCCGACCCGACCGATCCGGCGGCGCCCCCGGCCGGCTCAGAGGCGCAGGGGCACCGGGCGGCCGGTGCGGGTGGACTCGTACACGCCCTGGATGACGGCCACCACGCGGTAGCCGTCTAGCCCCGTCACCGCCGGTTGACGCCCCTCGCGCACCGCCCCGATCACATCCTGGAGCTGGTAGGCGTGGTAGTTGGGCAGCGCGCCCCCGCCCGCTTCGACCGCCTCGTCCAGAGTCAGGCCCTGCTCGCCCGGGACCGTCCAGATGTCGTTGGTGCCGACGTCGCCCGGGCCGCTGCGGATGGTGCGCTGCTCCTCGGGGATCTCCCAGCAGTCCATGCTCACGGTCGCGCCCGACGCGCCCACCAGGGTGACGCCGTGGATGCGGCGCGGCGGATTCATGGAGACGGTGCCCTTGAGGATGCCCAGCCCGCCGCCGGCGAAGCGGAGCACGGCGACGGCGTTGTCCTCGATCTCGACGTAGGGGTGGTTGACGTTCGCCCAGTAGCCGAAGATCTCCACCGCCGGACCGGCGAACCAGAGCAGGAAGTCGATGTTGTGGGGGGACTGATTCATCAGCACGCCCCCGCCCTCGGTGTCCCAGCGCCCCCGCCAGCCGCCGCGCCGGTAGTAGGCCTCGTCCCGCCACATCTCGCAGTAGGACTCGCCCATCACGATCCTGTCGCCCATGGCCCCGCGGTCGATGGCCCGGCGGATGCGCTGCGCCGCCGGGAACCAGCGCCGCTGGGACATGGAGGAGAGCAGGGTGCCGTACTTCGCCTGCGCTTCGAGCACCCGGTCGGCGTCTTCGAGCGTCGCCGCGAGGGGCTTCTCCACCACGCCGTGGACGCCGCGCTCGGCGGCGAGGATCAGGGGCTCGGCGTGCTGGGGGTGGGGCGTGCTCACCACGACCACGTCGACGCCGCCGGCGTCGAGCAGGGCGCGCGCCGAGTCGTAGGCGTTGGGGATGCGCCAGCGGGCGGCGAACTCGGCCGCCTTCCCGGGCACCACGTCGCAGCAGGAGACCATCTCGGCGTCGGCCGCGAGCGCCGCCAGCCCGGTGGCGTGGGCGTTGGCGATGCCCCCGGTGCCGACGATCCCAAACCTGATCCTGGAAGTCATGGCGGACAGGCTAGCGAGCGAGCGGCCGGCGCGTCAACGCGGCGCCGCGCGCGGCGCCTCGCGCGGCGGCTCGCGCCGCTGCAGCGCATCGACCGCCAGCAGCAGCACCACGTCCAGGGCCAGCCCCTGGAGCGCGGCCAGCTCGTGCTGCAAGAACAGGAAGACGTCGGTGAAGAAGATGGAGACCAGCAGGGCCCGGCGGAAGTAGACCAGGGCCTCCCGCCGCGAGCGCCGCAGGCGGAACACCCCGATCACCGTCAGGGTGGCCGAGACGACGCTGCTGATCCCGGTGGCCAGCTCGATCCCCTCCAGGTCGAAGCTCAGGGTGGCCTCGGGGACGAACGCGGCGGCGAGGAAGCTGACGATCACCAGCAGCAGGATCAGGATGTCCGCCGCGGCGCTGAGCACGAACACCGCCAGCAGCAGGCGGGGGAAGGCGCGTGAGGCCAGGAGGCGCCCGGCGTGCCGGCGCACCCAGGCGAGCGCCGCCGCCAGGCGGTCCTCGAGGGTCGAGCGGCGCACCGGCCGGGCGCCCACCTCGGACACGGTCAGGACGGCGCTGCGGATGGCGTCCGGGGCCGGTCCCACCTGGCCGCTGTCGTCGAGCAGGGTGATCGCCCGCTCCCGCTCCCCCGGCGTCGCCCCGTCCAGCAGCAGCTCCGGCAGCATGGCGGCGGCGTTCACCAGTCGCTCCTCCGGCGTGAGGCTGCGCGCGCTGCCCAGCCAGCGGAAGGTGAGGAAGAGGAGGATCAGGATGATGTAGATGATCCCGATCGTGGGGCGGAAGAAGTAGTCGTTGTCGCTGGTGATGAACTTGCCCAGCTCGTCGATGAAGGTGCCGAAGCCGGCCCCCCCGGCGATCGCCGCCCAGCGCTTGGCGCTCTGGTTGAGGAGGGCCAGGGTGAGCACGAGCGCGACCAGCATCAGCAGGCCGCCCCACAGCATGTGGGCGATGTGCAGCCCGCCGCCGCCGATCTGGGGGTAGCCGGTCAGCTCCAGGTAGCCGCGGATGCCCAGGATGGCCACCACCGCCGAGACCAGGAACAGCTCCAGGTAGCGGCCCCCGGCGGCGTCGCGCACCACCACCGGGCGGATCAGCGGGGCGGAGACCTGGAGGCGCACGATTCTTGCTCCCTGCCCGCCGCCGTCGCGGCGGCGTCCATCGTGACGGCGGCGGCGGCGGCGGCGGCGGCGGCGGCCCGGCGGACGTCGCCGTCCACCACACCAACCACACCTGCCGCCCGCGACGGAGGGGAGTTTACTTGCCCTGGCGCGCCCAGAACGTGTCCAGCTCCCGCTGGCAGTCCGCGGCCGCCTGGCGGATCAGGTCACGCACCGCCCCGTTCTTCGCCCCCACGTCCGTCATCAGCTGCCCCAGGACGCGGTCGAGCTCCCCGTCCGCCGGAGTGATCGGCACGGGCACGTCCTTCTCCATCGCTTTGAGCAGCTGCGGCCAGGCGACCGGCAGCTTCTCGACGTAATACCGGTCCTCGTTCACCTCGCGCATCGGCGAGGGGCGCAGCTGCTGTTGCATGAACCAGCCGGCCGCCTCCTTCGTCGCCGAGAGCCATTTGGTCAGCAGGAACGACTCGGCCGGGTGCTTGACCCCGGCCGGGAGGCCGTAGCCCCAGCCGCCGCGGATGTAGCTCTTGCCGGCGGAGTCGCGCGGGCCGTAGACCGGCAGGGCGACGCCGAAGTCGATGTTGGGGTTGTTCGCCTTGATGTGGAAGATCTGCGACGGGTTCTGGATCTGGAAGGACTTGGCCCCGACCGTGAACGGCGCCCCGGCGGCCGTCGCCGGGAAGGCGCTCTCGAACGCGCTCACGGCCGCCGCCCCGCCGATGGGGTCGTAGAAGCCCTGCCACCACTCAATCGCCTCGGTCGCCTCCGGAGTGTCGAACAGCACCTTGCGCCCATCATCGGAGAGGTACCTGCCCTTGTTGTTCAGGACGTAGAGGATGAAGCCGCCGACCCCCCCGGAGCGGTCGCCGCCCAGCCGGCCGATCCGCCCGCCCTCCAGCTTGGTCATCCGGCGCAGGGCGTCCGCCGCTTGCGACCAGGTGGCGGGCGCTTGATCGGCCCCGAACCCGGCCTCTTTCAGGTGATCGCGGTTGAAGAACTGCACGTACCAGCCGCCGGCGGAGACGTTGGGCAGGACGTAGGTCTTGTTCTGGTAGCGCGAGGTCTGCCACTCCGCGTCGTAGTAGATCCGGGGATCGAACTTGTCCCGGGCGACGAGCTGGTCGATCGGCTGCAAGATGCCCCCGATGGCCAGCGCCGGCACCTCCCCGCGCCAGATCATGGACACGTCCGGCTGGGCGCCACCGGCGACGGCCGTGACCAGCTTCTGCACCCGCGGGCTGGTCATGCCCGAGGCGGTGCTGCCGGCGAGGTCGAAGTCCACCGTGACCGTGGGATTGCGCTTCTGGAACTCGTCCCGCATCTGCTCCATCAGCGGCAGCCGGGCCTCGTCCCAGGCGTGGAACAGCACCAGGCGTACCGGCCCGCGCGACGGCTCGGGCGCGCTGCCCCCGCCGGCCCCGGGCGCGGCGCAGGCGGCCAGGGCCACCGGCCCGCCCAGCCCGGCGGCGGCGCCGGCCCCCAGCCGGCCTATCAGGGCGCGCCGCGTCGTCCGCGTCGTCCCCGTCGTCCCCGTCTTCACGGCTGCTGCTCTCCCTCACCTGCTCCGCCCGCTTGCGTCCGGTGACGCCCCTCGGCCATAGTTCGCCAACGTACCCGCGCCCGTCGACGCGTGTCAACGCCCCCGGGCGGGGCCACCCGGGATGACGCAGCAGGGAGCGTCCCGGGGCGGGCCACCCGGGATGACGCAGCAGGGAGCGCAAACAGATGCAGGATTCGGTCGCCTACGCGCGGGACGTGCCCGTGGTGCACGAGGCGGATGTGCTCGTGATCGGCGGCGGCCCGGCGGGGATCGGCGCCGCCGTCGGCGCCGCCCGCGGCGGCGCCCGCACCGTCCTCGTCGAGCGCTACGGCTTCCTCGGCGGCAACGCCACCGCCAGCCTGGTCGGCCCGTTCATGACCAGCTTCTCCAACGACGGCTCGCGCCAGATCATCGGCGGCGTCTTCGACGAGCTGATCCGGCGGATGGAGACCGTCGGCGGGGCGATCCACCCCGAGCGGGTGCGCGCCGGCTCGGCCGAGGCCGGCTTCTACCGCTTCGGCCACGACCACGTCACGCCGTTCGACCCCGAGGTGCTCAAAGTGGTGGCGGCCGAGCTGGCCCTCGAAGCCGGCTGCGAGCTGCTGCTGCACACCGCCTTCGTCGACCCCATCCTCGAACCGCCGGCGGCGGACCGCGCCACCCCGGCCGGCGCCAGCAGGCCGGCGGTGCACGGTGCGGTGCTGCACAACAAGGCCGGGCTGCAGGCCATCCGCGCCGGGGTGGTCGTGGACTGCTCGGCGGACGCCGACGTCGCCTTCCGCGCCGGGGCGCCGACCCAGAAGGGGCGCGAGTCCGACGGGAAGATGCAGCCGATGACCATGTTCTTCGTGATCGAGGACGTGGACGACGCCGCCGTCGAGGCCCACATCCGGGCCCATCCCGAGGAGGAGGGCCAGCTCTTCCACGCCATCGTCGAGGCGGCCCGCGCCGCCGGCCGGTTCCCCATCGAGCGGGACAAGATCGGCATCTACCGCACCCCGGAGCCGGGCGTGTGGCGGGTGAATACCACCCGCCTGCTGGGCCTCGACGGCACCAACCCGCAGGACCTGACCCGGGCCGAGGTCGCCGGCCGGCGCCAGGTCTTCGCCCTGCTGGAGTTCATGCGCCGGGAGTGTCCCGGCCTGAGCCGGGTCAAGCTGCGGGAGATCGCCGCCCAGATCGGCGTGCGCGAGACGCGGCGCATCGTCGGCGAGTACGTGCTGACCATGGAGGACCTCGCCGCCGGGACGCGCTTTCCGGACGTCGTCGCCCTCAGCGGCTACCCGGTGGACATCCACCCCGTCGACGGCGGCGGCGGCGGCATCCAGGCCGCGCTCGACGCCGGGCTCAAAGCGGCCGACGTCTACCAGATCCCCTACCGCTCGCTCCTGCCCCTCGAAGTGGACGACCTCATCGTCGCCGGGCGCTGCCTCTCCGCCACCCACGAGGCCGCCGGGGCGGTGCGGGTGATGCCCCCCTGCTTCGCCATGGGGCAGGCCGCCGGCGTCGCCGCCGCCCTCGCCGCCGAACACCGCACCGCCCCCCGGGCGCTCGACCA
>DATLLM010000117.1:0-4834 GCA_035537855.1 Chloroflexota bacterium
CCACCGACCAGCTGATAGGCCGCAGGCCCCTCCCGGTGCGCCCCGCCGAAACGGGGCTTTCCTCGCCCCACACGAGGGGCGAGCGCATGCGGTATTAGCCGCCCTTTCGGGCGGGTGTCCCCCACGCCGGGTCAGGTCACCTACGTGTTACGCACCCTGCCGCCACTCGATGACCGAAGTCACCTCGTTCGACTCGCATTGGTAAAGCACGCCGCCAGCGTTTATCCTGAGCCAGGATCAAACTCTCCACATAAAGTGTGCAAACCCCTCCGAAGAGGGAATCAAACACTCAGTGTGCTTCGGCCGATCCCGCGCGACTCGCGCTTGGCTAAACTCAAAGCTTCCTTCCACTCTTCAGTTGTTAAGGTCGGCCGCCCGTTCCGCCCCCGGCTCGCAGCCGGTCGGCGTCAGGGCCCACAGAGCGTAGCAGGCGCCTATGACCCTGTCAACTCCGTGGCGGGGGCGCCGTCTCCCTGGAGCCGCGCCCTCGCGGGCGGGTCCCGAACGGCCACCGGCTCCCCCGGCCGGTGCAACGCGCTTCCGCTCCTGGTGGGCGGGAGCGCGCCGTACCGCTCATCCTAACACCGCCCGGCGGGTGCGTCAAACGGGGCGCCGCGCGCCTTGACAGCGGTCGCCGGCACGTGCCAGAGTGGCCCCCTGGTCCGCACCTCCGGGCGCCGGACCCACCGGGCAGCGCCGGGAGCAGTCGGGAGCGCCGGGAGCGCCGGGAGCGCCGGGAGCGCCGGGAGCGCCAGACCCGACCGGAAAGTGCCGGGAGCAGTCGGGAGCAGTCGGGAGAGCATGAGGATGAGCGGACCCTCCGGAATCTACGAGCGGCTGGGCGTTCGCCCGGTGATCAACGGCGTCGGCACCGTCACCAAGCTGGGCGGGTCGCTGATGCCCCGGGTGGTGCTGGAGACGATGCTGGAGGCCGCCCGGCAGTACGTCCCGCTCGACGAGCTGCACGCCGCCGCCGGGCGGCGCCTGGCCGAGCTGACCCGCAACGAGGCCGCCTACGTCTCCTGCGGCGCGGCCGCCGGGCTCGTCCTGGCCACGGCCGCCTGCGTCACCGGGGAGGACCCGGAGAAGATGGCCCTCCTGCCGTACCCCCAGCGCATCCCCGGCGGGCGCTACAAGGTGGTCATCCAGCGCTGCCAGCGCATCGGCTACGACTTCGCCGTGCGCCAGGTGGGGATCGAGCTGGTGGAGATCGGCCCGGACCGCGCCGCGGCCCGCCACGAGGGCAGCACCACCCGGCCGGAGGAGCTGGCCGCCGTCCTGGACGGGCGCACGGCCGCCGTGCTCTACATCGCCGGCGCGGGCCACGCCCGCGGCGCCCTGCCGCTGGCCGAGGTGGTGCGCATCGCCCACGAGCACGGCGTGCCGGTGATCGTGGACGGCGCCGCCCAGATCCCGCCGGTGGAGAACCTGTGGGCCTACACCGCCGGCGGCCCCGCCCCCTGGGCGCAGGCCCTGCGCACCCTGGGCGTCCCCGGCTACGGCCCGGAGGACGCCGTCGCCGGCGCCGGGGCCGATCTGGCCATCTTCTCCGGGGGCAAGGGGCTCTGCGGGCCCCAGGCCAGCGGGCTGGTCCTCGGCCGGGCCGACCTGATCCGGGCCATCGCCCGCCAGGGCAACCCCAACGCCTTCATCGGCCGCCCGATGAAGGTGGGCAAGGAGGAGATCTGCGGCCTGGTCGCCGCCGTCGAGTGGTACCTGAGCCTGGATTACGTCGCCCTGGCGGCGCGCTACGAGCGCCAGGTGCAGCACGTCCTGGACGCCGTCGCCGGGCTGCCCGGGGTCGCCGCCGGCCGGGACTGGCCGAACGAGGCCGGGCAGCCGATGCCCCGGGCGCTGATCGCCCTCGGTCCGGAGGCCGCCCTGACCCGGGACGCCCTGCAAGCGCGGCTCCGCCGGGGCGACCCCTCGGTCGAGCTGTCGGACGCCACCGCGGCGGACGGCACCCCGGGCGTCTACGTCAACCCCCAGGACCTGCGGGAGGGCGACGAGGTGCTGATCGCCGCCGCCCTGCGGGACGCGCTCGAGTCGGGGCCGTCGGCGGTGCGGGCGCAGTCGGTCGCGGTCGCCGCCCGCGACCGGGTGGGGTGAGCCGGGTGACGGAGACGGCGTCGGCGGGCGCGCCCGCCGACGGGCCGCGGGCCCTGCGGGAGGGCGAGTGGGACGAGCTGAACGCCGTCGTCTCCGCCGTCTTCCGCCCGGAGATGTTCCACGACTACCCGCAGCTCTTCGAGCCCGGTAACCGGGAGCGCCTGCGGGTGGTCGCGGCCGACGACCAGGTGGTCTGCCACGTCGGCTTCACCCAGCGCCCGGCGACCCTCGCCGGCTGCCGCGTCGACGTCGCCTGCATCGGGGCGGTGGCGACCCTCGACGCCTACCGCGGCCGGGGCTACGCCTCGCTCGCCTTCCAGGACGCCTGCGAGGTGGCGGCCGCCGGCGGCGTCGACGCGATGCTGATCTCCGGCGGGCGGGGCCTGTACACCCGCGTCGGCTGCCGCGCCGTCGGGCGGGACTGGACCTTCCGGCTCACCCCGGAGACGGCCGCGGGCCTGGCGGCGGCCCCGGGCGTGTCCGGCGCCGCCGGCTTCGCCCTGACCCCGGTCGGCCCGGAGCGCATCGACGCCCTGCAAGCCCTCTACCAGCGCGAGCCGGTGCGCTTCCTGCGCCCCCGCGCGGACTGGGAGATGGCGTTCGACTGCCGGGTGGTGATGAACACGGCGTCGGACTTCTGGGCCCTCTCGGACGGCGCGGCGATCCTGGCCTACCTGATCGTCCACCAGCCGGATCGCGTCCGCCGGCGGCGCCCGGACGAGCCGGCCCAGGTGCGGGTGGTGGAGTTCGCCGGCGAGCGCACCCTGGTGGCCGCCGCCCTGCCCCGCCTGCTGGCGCACTACGGGGCGGGCTCGCTCACGCTCCACGTGCAGGGCAGCGACCCCGCCTTGCGGGCCCTGCTCACCGCCGGGGGACTCAGCGGCGCCCCGGACAGCGCCTCCGGCACCCTGCGGGTGATCAACTTCCCGCAGCTGATGGACCGCTGCCGGCCTTACCTCGCCGAGCGCATCGGGGCGGCCGCCGCCGGCGGCCTGGTCTTCGAGGCGGACGCGCCCCCGGGCAGCGCCGGCGGGGGGTTCACCGTCCGCCGCGGGGCGGAGTCCGTCCGCCTGCCCGATCTGGCCGCCCTGGCGGTGTACCTCTTCGGCGCCCCGGAAGCGACCGCCGCGCCCGCGGCGCCGGAGGGCTCGGTCGACCTGGCGGCGACCCTGGCGCAGGCGCTCCCCCTGCCGGCCCTGTGGTACGGGATCAACTACGTCTAGGGCGGGCACCCCGGCCCTGTGGTACGGGATCAACTACGTCTAGGGCGGGCACCGAGCCGCCGGCAGGAGCGAGGAAGCGGTGAGTCGGGACCCCGTGCTGGTGGTCATCGCCGGCGGGACGTCTTCGGGGAAGACCACGTTCACGGCCGCCGTGGCCGAGCAGCTGGCCGATCTGGGCCCGGTGACGCTCAGCCAGGACGCCTACTTCCGCGACTTCCAGGACCTCCCGGAGGCCGAGCGGGAGGCCGCCCTCACCGCCAACCGGCCGGACGCCGTGCACTGGGACGCGCTGGTGCCCCAGCTGGAGGCCCTCAAGCGCGGCGCGGCGGTCGACTTCCCCGCCCCCGGGACACGGGCGGCGCGGCGCCAGCAGGAGAGCCGGCAGCCGGCCCGGCCGGTCGAGCCGGCGCCGGTGATCCTGCTGGAGGGGCACCTGCTGCTGGTAGAGGAGCGGGTCAGGGCCCTGGCCGACCTGCGGATCTTCCTCGACTGCGACGTCGAGGTGCGCGTCCTGCGCCGCATCGCCCGGGACGTGGGGCGGCCCGACGGCTCGCTCGACCGCTCGCTCGCCTGGTACTGGCGGGACGTCCTGCCCAACAACCAGCGCTACACCAACCTGCAGCGCGGGCTGGCCGATCTGATCGTGCCCCACGAGCGCCCCAATCCCCTGGCGGCGCGCCTCGTTGCGGCCTGCGTGCGCGACCTCATCTTCGGGAGTGGCCGCCCCTGACTCGGGACAGTCACCAGCCGTAGAGGACGATTCTGCGCGGGGACCGGGTAGGCTGACAGCCGAGGAGGACGGTGTTGCGCGGGGGCGGCCCGGATCGCGGACCGGGGCGGCGCCCGAAGAGGACGATTCTGCGCGGGCGCGGCCCGCAGGGGGCCGCGGCCAGGGGGCCGCGAGGCCGCCCAGGCGACGGCCGCGCAGGCGTGGGGCGCGTACGGCTCTGGGGTTCCGCCCGGGCGCCTGGGCGCCCACCGGTGGGTGAGGCAGGGCCCTCCGGCACTGCCCGGGCTCCCGGATTGCCCACCGGTGGGTAAGCTGCGGCTCGGGGCACTACCCGGGCGCGCGGAGCGCCGGGAGGTGGGCCAGGCACGGCGGTGCCGTCCGGCAGCTGGCGTAGGCCTGGCACCCGCTGCCGGCGAGGGCGACGCCTCGCGGCCCCCTGGCCGCGGCCGGCAACGGACCTGCCCGCGCAGAATCGGGCTCCTCGGCTGTCAGCCTACCCGGTCCCCGCGCAGAATCGGGCTCTACGGCTGGCGGCTGTCCTGCGGGCCGTCCCCGCGCAACACCGTCCTCTTCGGCTGGCGGCTTACCCGCTCCCCGCGCCGAATCGTACTTCTCTCCGCCTGCCGGCTTACCCGCTCCCGGACGCTTACCCCTTCCAGACCTCGGGGTTGACCAGGTGCGCCGGGCGCCGGCCCCGCAGCCCGGCGACGATGTTCTCGGCGGCGACGCGGGCCATGCGGGCCCGGGTGGGGTGGGTGGCGCTCCCCAGGTG
>DATLLM010000118.1:0-6115 GCA_035537855.1 Chloroflexota bacterium
CATCTCGTCCGTCCTCCGGGCCCCGACCGCGACCGGAGACGTCTACTGCGTTTGACAAGGCGGTCTGGCCCACTTCGATGCTCGGGAATGGCCCACCCCCGGGTGGGGGTGGCTGCCTACGCGTTCTCGGTGGGGGCCTCCTTCCGCCGCCGCCGGGCCAGCGTGCGCCGGAAGCGGAACGACTCGGTGCCGGTCTCGATGATGTGCGCCCGGTCGGTGAGGCGGTCCAGCAGCGCCTTGCACAGCCGGGGGTTGGGGATGACCTGCATCCACTCCGAGAAGGGCAGGTTCGTCGTGAGCAGCACCGTGGCCTGCTCGGCCCGCTCGGCGACCACTTGGAAGAGGAACTCGGCGCCCAGCTCGGCCAAGGGGACGTAGCCCACCTCGTCGAGGGCGATGACGTCGTAGCGCGCCCAGCGGGCCAGCACCCGGCGCAGCTGGAGCTGCTGCTTGGCCTCGACCAGCTCGTTGACCAGGGCCGCCGCCGTGGTGAAGCGCATCCGCCGGCGCTGGCGGCAGGCGGCGACGCACAGCCCGGTCATGAGGTGCGTCTTCCCCGTCCCGCACTCGCCCAGGAAGACCACCGGCTCCGCGCGGGCGATGTAGCCCCCCTCGGCGAGCGTCTGCAGCTGGACGGCGGAGACGGCCGGCGCCTGGGTGAAGTCGAACTCGTCGAGGGTCTTCACTCGGGGCAGGCGGGCGTCCTTGAGGCGCCGCTCGACCGCCTTGCGCTCCCGCTCCTCCAGCTCGGCGGCGAGCAGCGCCTCGAGGTAGCCCAGGTAGGGCTGGCGCTCCCGCTCCGCCTGCGCCGCCAGCCGGGTGCACTGCCCGGCGACGGCCGGCAGCCGCAGGGCGTGGCACTGCTCGCGGACGGCGTGCCCCTGCAGCCCCGCGCCGGGCGGGTCCGCGCCGCCCCACGCCCGGCTGCTGGTGATCGAGCAGATGGTGCCCGACGACCCGGGCCCCGCGTGGGCGAAGGTGATCGACGTGCACATGCTGGTCCTGCTCGGCGGCCGGCAGCGCACGCGGCGGCAGTACCAGGCGCTGCTCGAGCAGGCCCGCCTCCGACTCGAGCGCCAGATCGACACAGGCGCCGGGGTCGCGATCCTGGAGGCCACGCCCGTCTAGCCGCACGACCGCCACCGCCGTGGCGGGAATTGGCAGGTTAACCTGCGCAGGGCTTGGGGCTTCGTTGCGAATCGGATTGGTGAGCATGACGCCGTCGGTGCACTGCGCTCAGACGCCGGCAGTGAGCCCGGCGACCTGCCGCCATATCGCAAAGCGGGCGGTCAGCACGGCTCGGTAGCGCGCCGCGGGGAGCAAGTGCCGGCGCGGGCAGAAGTGGCCGCGGATCGGCTCCAAGCAGGAGGGGAAGCGCTGCGCCTGCGCGGGGAACTTGAAGCGCTGCATGGCCCGTTCTCGCCGACGGGTCGGCCGATGGGAGTTCTCCGCTCGGTTGTTCAGGCCCTTGTGCCGGCGGTGCTCCGCCCCGGGCAGCACGCGGCGCACAGCGGGTGGGTAGCTGGCCAGTTTGTCCGTGATCACCACCCGTGGCTGGTAGCCGCACCCGTCGACCAAGCGGCGGAGGAAGGCCTCGGCGGCCTGCTGGTTGCGCCGCGCCTGGACCAGGATGTCGAGCACCATTCCGTCCTGGTCCACGGCGCGCCACAATCAATAGCGACGGCCGTTCATCTTCAGCTGCACTTCGTCGACGTGCCACTTGTCGCCAGGGCGTGGTCGCCGGCGGCGCAGGGCCTGCGCGTAGGCTGGACCGAACTTCCGGTACCACTGGTGGACGGTCTCGTAGGTGACCGCGACCCCGCGCTCCGCCATGAGCTCCTGCACGTCGCACAAGCTCACGCCGAACCGGTGGTAGAGCCACACGCAATGGCTGATGATCTCCGCGGGGAAGCGGTGGCGTTTGTACGAGACCGGTGTAACTGCTGAATCGGCGTACACCACGCCATCCTACCCACTGTCCCACTTAACCTGACAGTGCCCGCGGGTGAGCACCCGGGATAAGCGCTGGCTTCAGTCGTGCTGGCGGTGCGCCCCGAGGCCGAGGAGACGCTCGCCGACGATGCCCTGGACGTGGCGCAGGGAACGAGCCTTGCGTCCGCCCGGGTAGACCGCTGCGGAGTCCCCAAGCCAGGGGCAGTGCTCAGGCGATGGGCCAGACCGCTGAGGGCTGCTTGGGGAACAGCGCGTTGAGCACCAGGCGCGCCTCTGGCTGCGACACCCGGCAGTCCGGGGAGACGTCTTCGAGCTCGTCCAGGCTGCGGTACCCCATGAGCAACTGAAGAAAGGTCAGATCCGGGAAACACGCGTCGGCGGCCCGGAACGGCGCCCGCGGCCACGCCTCGGCCGCCGCGAGGTGCCCGCGCTCCAGCCGGAGGCGCAGCCCATCCCGGTAGAAGCTGAGGGAGAGCCGGCCGGTGTACCCGGCCACCAGGGAGGCCGCCAGGCGTGCCTCCAGGACCGATCGCACGCGGCGGAGGAGCGCCGGCAGGTCGGGCCCGCGGACGTACCAGGCGCTACCAGCGAGCGGCTGGGCGAGCACGCCAGGGGCCGCGGCGTAGGCGGGGTGGTCCTCGCCCAGCGCAAGCCGGACCTCCTCGTACGCCGGGCCGGCGGCGGGTGCGGCCGCGCACCGGGGACGCGTGAGGTGGCGCAAGAGACAGAGGGTGGCCGCGCGCCAGGAGACGCCCGGGGCGACCTCGAAGCGTCGGACCCGGGCGATGGGCCCGGCCGGCGGGGTGCCCGGGAAGCCGCCGTTGCCGAGGACGGCGAAGCCCACGATGCGGCCCTCCCCGGCCGGGCGGGGGGCCCGCGCGTCATGGCCGACCGCCTCGAGG
The DNA here is from genome assembly GCA_035537855.1 of Chloroflexota bacterium. Taxonomy (GTDB): domain Bacteria; phylum Chloroflexota; class UBA11872; order UBA12225; family UBA12225; genus DATLLM01. The sequence continues at coordinate 2,856 of DATLLM010000118.1, forward strand.
AGGAGGAGCGGGCTGTGCAAGGCGCTCGCGGCACTCCGGCCGTCGAGCTCGTACCGCCAGGCGGCGTGGTCTCGGACGCAGGCCAGCCGCGAGCGCGCGGCGGCGTGCTGCTCGATCTCGTCGAGCGCGGCCAGGTCTGCCGCGCCGGCGAGCCGGAGTCGGAACGGCTCGGCGGCCCCCGGAGCGGGCGCGGGGACGTGCGCGCGCCAGGCGGTCCGGCCGCCGCCGGCCGCCAGCGCGTAGGTGTAGCCGAACTGGAGGTAGTAGCCGGGGATGCCGCTGATGACCTGCAGCAGGTGCCCGCGCGCGGCGCTGCGCCGGTGCACGAGCTCGAGCTGCCGGCGCACGAGGCCGCGGCCCTGGTAGGCCGGGTCGGTGCCGACGAGCTCCACCCGGCCGACCCCGAGGGGGACGCCGGCGTAGGCCCACGTCTGCGGGATGAGGTTGAGCGTGGAGACTAGGCGGCCGGCGCCCGTGTCCTCGACGACCACCACGTCGCCGGCGGTCATCGTGGGGTGGGGACGTTCCATCAGGTCGCGCGCCCAGATGCCGATCCAGTCCAGGTCGGCCGCCGCGCCCGCGGCCGGGGCGGCGGCCGCGTGGGCGCCGACGAGCAGCGCCGCCACCGCCGCGGCGTCGTGGAGTCGGGCCCGCCTGAGGAGCAGGCCGTCGCCCAGGTCCTCGGACGCATCAGCTACCGATCCCCCGGCCGAGGCGGTCATCGTTTCCATCATTCGGCCCTCGCGGAGTGACCGGCGGATATCGTGACGCGCAGCCTACCCAACAACGTGCACCACGGCAAGCGAAAGCGCAGCGCGTCGGCCTGCGACCGGGCTTGGCTCTCCCTGGCGGTTTCAGGAGGCTTCCGCCCGGCGGAGGAAGCGCCGGCAGCTCAGCGCGCAGGCCAGGCGCAGGTAGGCGAGGACCGAGGCGGCGTGGCGCTCGTCGCGGACGGTCAGCCGGCGGACCGCCAGCACCCACGCCAGCCTCCGCTCCACTTTCCGGCGATGCCGTCCGAGCCGTTCGCTCGACGCGACCCCGCGGCGGGCGATCCGGGGGGCGATGCCTCGCCAGCGCAGCGCCCGTAGGCCGCGATCGGGGCAGCGGGGAGGAACTCGACCGGCATGCCCCGACAACGGGGCGGCCGGGCGCCCCGTCGCGGCGCCATCGCCCGATGCCCGAACCGCTAATTCCGGTTCCGGTATTCCTGCGGCCCGGGGGCTGCTCCCGAACCAGAGCGCGTCCCCCGCGTACCACTCCCCGGCGAGCGCCCGCCGGAGCAGCGGTTCCACCCCCTCCGCGCGCAGGTTGCCGAGGGGCTCGCGGTAGAGGCCCGCCGTCCCGGCGTGCAGGGCGAGGTCCGGGCGGACGACCAGGGCGGGGCCACCGGCGTCCTCGTCACCCGCCGGCTCCGGCTCAACCGCCGGCGGGGCGCCGCGCGGGCCCGCGCCGGGCGGGCGCGGAACGCACGAACCGGCACGCCACCGGCGTACGCGCGAGCGCAGGACTCACGATCGCGCTCCGGCCGCCTGCGCTTCGGCGGCGGCCGTGGACGACGGGTTCGTCACGGCGAAGGACACGATCTTGCCCGCGCGGACGACGGCCTCGGCCCTGGCCTCGACGGGGTGGCTGATCCCCGAGCGCCGCAGCACGTCGGCGCTCAGCGTCGCCGTCCAGGCCACGGTCTCGCCGCTCGTGCGGTGGTCCTGCGAGTCGACGTGGAAGCCGGCGAGCTGCGGCGCGAACCAGCGCCGGACGTGGTCCTTGCCGCGGTAGACCCCCCCGTCGGGCGGGGGCGGCCGCTGCGTCACCACCGCGTCGTCGGCGAAGAACGCCATCACCGCCTCCAGGTCGCGCGAGTTGCAGGCCGCGTCGAAGGCCCGGACCACCGACGCCGGGTCCTGCGGGGCGGCCGCGGCGCCCCCGCCCGGGGCCGCCGCGGCGAGCGCCGCGAGGAGCGCGGACGAGTCGGACACCCAGCCGAACACCCGCTCGATGACCAGCAGCGAGGCCTCGTGGTTGCTGCGGGCGAGGCCGTGGCCGATGCGCTCGGCCGTACAGTCCTCCAGCAGCAGGCACCGGTAGTCGTAGTGCATCGCGTCCCGGAGCGTCGACTCGACGCAGACGCTCGTGGTGCAACCGGTGAACACCAGAGACCGGATGCCCAGCCCTCTGAGGATGGCGTCCAACTCCGTCGCGTGGAAGCCGCTGAACCGCCGCTTCGCGACGACGACGTCGGACGGCTCGGGGGTCAGCTCCTGGACGATCTCGGTGTTCCACGTGTCCCGGATGAAGATCCGGCTGGCCTGCCCCTCGGGGCCGGTGACCGGCTCGCCGATCCCGGCGCGCCGCATGACCCCCCAGAACTTGGCGTCCGGCGCGCCGAGGTCCGACAGGTCCGGGCGCCACTCCGACCGCAGGTAGACGACCGCCATGCCGGCCGCCCGGGCGGCCGCCAGGACCCGGGAGGTGGGGGCGATGACGCTCCGGATGAGGGAGACGTCCCGCCCGCCGCGCGCGAACGCGCCGCCCTCGCTGGCGAAGTCGTTCTGCATGTCGACCACGATCACCGCCGTCCGGCTCGGCTCCATCTCGAACGGGCCCGGCCGGGCGCTGAGCGACACGGTGCGACTCCTCGTATCCATTGCTTCCACTGCTGCCTCTCCTTCCGTGTTCGTCCGGCGGCGTCCCCTTCGTGAACGGGCCCGCGAGGCCGTACCCGCGCCCGTCCGGCGGATCGCCGTCAATGCCTCCGGTGGTGCTGCGCGCCCCTGAGCCCGGCGCGCCGGGCTCAGGGGCCTCGGTCGTCGTCCACGAGTTCGGTGTCGTACCGCGCGTACACCTGGGCGAGCTGACCCGGGGCGGCGGAGGCGGCCGCTTCGATCAGGTCGAGCGCCTCCGCCGGGGCGGTGATGACCAGGTGGCGGGCGGCGCCCGGCGCGGCGTTCCGGAACCCGTGGGCGACGCCGGCCGGAGCGAGCACGCAGGTGCCTGCGGTCGCCGTCACCCGCCGGTCGCCGACGCGGTACTCGATCCGCCCCTCGAGGACGTAGAAGGCCTCGGCGTGCCGCCGGTGCCGGTGCGGGGCCGGTCCCCCACCAGGCCGGATCAGCGACTCGAGCACGCCGAACCCGCCGCCGGCTTCGGGCCCGACCTTGACCGTCAGGCGGTTGGGCCCGAAGCCGGCGGCGGGTTCGGCGTGCTCGAGTCGCTGATCCGGCCTGGTGGGGGACCGGCCCCGCACCGGCACCGGCGGCACG
>DATLLM010000119.1:0-6358 GCA_035537855.1 Chloroflexota bacterium
GGCGGGTAGTTGACCGTCGGCGCTCGCCCCGAGCGAGGGCATCGGGCCGGGGCGGGCGGTGCCGGTCGCCACCATCGGCGACGTGCCCCCGTCCGCGACGTCTTCCGACGTCGCCTCGAACCTCCCTCCGCTGCCGCCGACGGCCCGCCTGGAGCGGGTCAGCCACCAGTGGCAGACCTGGAACAACTGCGGCCCGGCGACGATCACCATGGCGGCGAGCGTTTTCGGACGCGAGCAGGATCAGACGGCCGCCATGAACTTCATGAAGACGACGCCGAACGACAAGAACGTCCGGCCGGACGAGATGGTGAACTACGCCCGCTCGCTCGGCTTGCAGGCGGACTGGCGCGTCGGCGGCGACGTGACCCGCCTGAAGCACTTCCTGGCCAACGGCATCCCCGTGATCGTCGAGGTCAGCTACGACCCCGACCCCAACGACTGGATGGGCCACTACCGCCTGCTGGTGGGCTACGACGACACGGCCGGCCGGTTCGTCGCCTACGACAGCGTGATCCCGCCGGGAACGAACGTGCCGCAGCCCTTCGGCAAGTTCGACGACGAGTGGCAGATCTTCAACCGCACCTACATCCCCGTCTACCCGCCGGAGAAGGCGGACGTGGTGAACCGCATCCTGGGGCGGGACCGGGACGACAAGGCGATGTTCGAGCACGCGCTCGAGGTCGCCCAGGCCGAGGTCGCGGCCCGGCCGGAGAGCGGGTACGCCTGGTTCAACATGGGGACGAGCCTGGTGTCCCTGGGGCGCACCGCCGAGGCCGTCACCGCCTACGACCGGGCGCGCACGCTGAAGCTCCCCTGGCGGATGCTGTGGTACCAGTTCGGCCCCTTCGAGGCCTACCTCGCCGAGGGGCGCATAGCGGACGTCCAGACCCTCGCCGACGCCAACCTGGCCCAGAGCAAGGACCTGGAGGAATCGCACTACTTCCGCGGCCGGGCCCTGCAGGCCAAGGGCCAGATCGACGCGGCCCGGGCGGCCTACCAGGCGGCCCTGCGGGCGAACACTCGCTTCGCGCCGGCGAGCGACGCCCTCAAGAGCCTGGGCTAGGCGAGCTTCGCCACCAGGCGGGTGGCGATCTGCGGGAACGGCGCCGGGCGCGGCCCGGCGCGCACGCCCCGACTCAGCTCCAGGTCGAGGGGCACCGCCCCCAGCACCTCGAGCGTCTCGCTCTGCACGGCCCAGGATCGGGGCGTGCGGTGGAACACCTCAACCGGCTCGCCGCAGTGGGGGCAGATCAAGGTGCTCATGTTCTCCACGATCCCCAGGATCGGGATGTGGCTGCGCCGGAAGAGGTCGAGCGAGCGTCCGGCATCGAGCAGGGAGAGGTCCTGCGGCGTGGTGACCACCACCGCGCCGTCGATGCGCACCTGGCCCAGCAGGCTGTGGTGCGGCTCACCGCTGCCCGGCGGGAGATCGAGCAGGAGGACGTCCAGCTCGCCCCACTTGACGTCCCGCATCGTCTGCAGCACGAGGCGCCCGATCAGCGGCGGGTCGGAGAGGACGGCGTCCCGCTCGCCCATCACCAGCCCGAAGGACATCAGCCTCAGGCCGAACCGCTCGATCGGGTCGATGTACGGCTCGGACGACGCGCGGACGATGGGCAGGTAGGCCGCGGCGCCCTCCTGGCGGGTGATGCCCAGCAGGAGGGGCACGTTCGGGCCGTAGACGTCGGCGTCGAAGACGCCCACCCGCAGGCCCGCCTCGACCAGGGCCATCGCCAGGTTCACGGTGACCGTGGTCTTGCCCACCCCTCCTTTGCCGCTGGCGACGGCGACGACCCGGCGCACGCCGGGCAAGGGGAGGGCAGGCATCAGACCGGTCCGGCGTCGCGGGCGCCCGCGTTGCGCTCCCGCCAGCGCTCGACGGCCAGCTGGATCAGGCGATCGATCAGCGCGCTGTAGGTGAGGCCGCTGGCCGCCCACAGCTTGGGGTACATGCTGATCGGGGTGAAGCCGGGGAGGGTGTTGATCTCGTTGACCAGCACCTCCCCGCTCTGGCGGTCGAGGAAGAAGTCCACCCGGGCCAGCCCGGCGCACTCCAGGGCGAGGAAGGCCTGCACCGCCAGGGCGCGGCAGCGCGCCGCCTGCTCCGGCGCGATCGCCGCCGGGATCAGGCACTCGGAGCGCCCGTCGAGGTACTTGGCGTGGTAGTCGTAGAACTCGTTCGAGGGCACGACCTCGCCCGGGACGGAGGCCTCCGGGTGGTGGTTGCCGAGCACGGCGACCTCGATCTCGCGGCAGTCGACCGCCGGCTCGATCAGGATCTTCTCGTCGTGGCGGAAGGCCTCCTCGATCGCCGCGGGGAGCTCGGCGGCGTCGTGGGCTTTGGAGACGCCGACGCTCGACCCCAGGTTGGACGGCTTGACGAAACAGGGGAAGCCGAATCGGGCGGCGGCGGCGAGCGCCGCGGCGCGGTCCTCGGCCCACTGCCAGCGCCGCAGGGCGACCCAGTCCGTCACCGGGAGGCCGTGGTAGCGCAGCACCTCCTTCATCTTGACCTTGTCCATCCCCAGGGCGGAGCCGAGGACGCCGGCGCCGACGTAGGGCAGGTTGGCCAGCTCGAGGAAGCCCTGCACCGTGCCGTCTTCGCCGAAGGGGCCGTGGAGGATGGGGAAGACCACGTCGAAGCGTTGCAGGAGGGCCTCGCCGCCGGCCGGCCCGTCCGCGCCACCGAACGTGACCATCGCCCCGTTGCGGGGATCGGCGACCAGGGCCGCCGCCGTCCGGTCCCCCGGCCCCGCGGCGCCGTCTGCGCCACCCGCGCCGGCGTCGCCGTCCGGCGCGGGCGACCCGTCGACGAGCAGCGCGGCGGCGCGCCCCGGTGGCAGCCAGCGCCCGGTGCGGGAGATGGCGACGGGCACCACCTCGTATTTCTCCTTGTCGATCGCGCCGAGGACCCCTCGGGCGCTCATCAGGGAGACGTCGTGCTCGCCGCTGCGCCCGCCGAAGAGGACGGCGATGCGGAGCTTCTTCTCGGTCACGGGCGGTTACCCCTCGGTGAACAGCTTGACGTAGCTCAGGTAGCGCCGCTCGTCGATCTCGCCGCGGCCCACAGCCTCTCTAACGGCGCAGCCGACGTCGTCGACGTGAGCGCAGTTGCCGAAGCGGCAGGCGCCCAGGTACGGGCGGAACTCCGGAAACTGCTGGTCGAGCACGTCGTCCGGGACCTGCCAGAGGGCCAGCTGGCGCAGTCCGGGGGTGTCGGCGAGGAAGCCACCGCCGTGCAGCGGGATCAGCTGCGCGAACCTCGTCGTGTGGCGCCCCTTGCCGGTCGAGGCGCTGACCTCGCCGACGCGCAGTCCGAGACCCGGCTCGAGGGTGTTGAGCAGGGTGCTCTTGCCCACGCCGGAGGGGCCGACCAGCGCGCTCGTGCGGCCGTGCACGGCGCCGCGCAGGGCCTCGATGCCGTAGCCGGTGGCGGCGCTGGTGCGGAGCACCCCGTAGCCGGCGCGCTCGTAGACGGCCAGATCGTGCTCCAGGATTTCGGCGATGCCCAGGTCCGCCTTGTTGATGATCACGACGGCCGGCAGGGCGGCGTACTCGCAGGAGACGAGGAAGCGGTCGATCAGCCCGAGCGCCGGGTACGGGTCGGCCGCGGCGAAGACCAGCAGCACCTGGTCCAGGTTGGCCATGATCGTCTGGCCGACGGGCGCGGCGCCGTCGGTCACCGCCTGCCGGGTCAGCTCCCGGTGCCGGGGCAGCACCTCCTCGATCACGCCCTCGGGGAGGGTGGTGCCGGAGGAGGGGGAGACGAGCAGGCGGACGCGGTCGCCGGCCACCACCGGCTCGACCACATCCAGGCGGCGCACCTCGCGCACCCGCTGGGCGCGGGCCTTGCTCTCGGTCAGGACGAGGTCCTTGCGCAGCCGCTCGCGCAGCCGGCAGCGGACGATGGGGGGCGCATCCGGGGCATCCGGCTGGACGTCGAAGAAGCCGCTGACGGCGCGGATGACCGTGCCGGTGAGGGTCAGGGTCTGGGGCGGCGACTCGCTCGTCTCGCTCACGCCGGGTACAGGTCCGTGCTCAGGTACTTGAGCCCGGTGTCGCAGATCACGGTGGCGACGAGCGTGCCGGGCGGCACCCGCCCGGCGACTTCGAGCGCGGCGGCCACGTTCGCCCCACCGGAGAAGCCGCCGAAGATCCCCTCCCGCGTTGCCAGGCTGCGGGCGGTGGCCACGGCCGCCCCGTCCGTCACGGAGAGGAACCCGTCCACCAGCTCCGGCTGCCAGAGCGGAGGCACCAGGGCGTAGCCGGTGCCCTGGATCTTGTGGCTGGTGCTGGTCACGCCCTCCGGGCCGCGGGCGATGTACGGCGCGCTCGCCGGCTCGGCGGCGTAGCAGCGCACCGCCGGGTTGCGCGCCTTAAGCGCCCGGGCGACGCCGACGAACGTCCCTCCGGTGCCGACGGAGGCGACGAACGCGCCGACCCGCCCCCCCGTCTGCTCCCAGATCTCCGGACCGGTGGTCAGCTCGTGGGCGCGGACGGCGTTGGGATTCTGGAACTGATCCGGGCGGAAGGCCCCGAGCTCGCGGACGAGCTCGGCGGTGCGCGTCTCCACCAGAGCCAGGTCCTCGCCCGAGACCTGCCCCGGGCGGCCCCCCGGGGCCTGGGGGACGAGCTCCACCTCGGCGCCGAGCGACTCCAGCTGCCGGCGGCGCTCAACCGAGTTGCCGGCGGACATGACGGCGATCATGCGGTAGCCCTTGATCGCGCAGACCACCGCCAGCCCGGTGCCCATGTTCCCGCTGGTCAGCTCGATCACCGTCCCGCCGGGGCGCAGGCGCCCCTCGCGCTCGGCCGCCTCGACCACGGCCAGGGCGACCCGGTCCTTGACGCTGCCCCCCGGGTTGTCGTACTCCAGCTTGACCACGATCCGGCCGGGCAACCCCTCGGTCAGCCGGTCGATGGCCACGAGGGGGGTGTTGCCGATGGCCCCCAGCACGCTGGCGACGAGCGGCGGCGCCTCGGGCCGGGGGCCCGCCGGCGGGCCCGCCGGGCCGGGGTGAGAGTCGTTCGGCGGGCCGGTCCGCTCGCTGGTCTGCACGTAGCCAAGGGTATCAAGGTTTGCGCCGCAGGCGGGCCCGGGGGCGGGGGCCCGCAGGTAGCGGGCAGCGGGCAGCGCCCGGCTCCGGTAGGATCGTTTCGCGATGACGTTTGAGTTTCCGGGCCAGGCGCGCATGGCGGACGTGGCCAGAGCGATCACCGAAGCGGCGCTGCGCCCGCCGGAGCCACCGCCGGCCGTGCTGTTCAGCCCCCTGGTGCTGCGCGGGTCCGCGGCGGGCCAGGGGCTGACCCTGCCCAACCGGGTCAAGCTGGCCGCCATGACCACCGGCTTCGCCTCGGCGGCGGGCCTCCCCTCGCCCCGCCTGATCGAGTGGTACAGCGCGCGCGCCGCCGGGGGCACGGGCCTGGTGACGGTCGAGGGGGCGCTCGTCGCGCCGCCGCACGCGCTCTGCTCGCGCTCCCGCTTCAACCAGCACCGGCTGCGTCTGGACGGTGGCGTCCCCGCCGCCGCCTACCGCCCCCTGACGGACGCGATCCACGGCGGCGGGGCCCGGGCCGCCGTGCAGCTGACCTATCCGGGGCTGCGGGACACGGCGGCCGTCGACGCCTGGCCGGCGGCGGAGATCGCGGCCGTGGCCCAGGCCTTCGGCACGGCCGCCGCCCGGGCCCGCGAGGCCGGCTTCGACGCCGTCGAGCTGCAGTGCACCTACCGCAGCCTCTTCGCCCAGCTGCTCTCCCGGGCGACGAACCGCCGGCGGGACCGCTACGGGCGGGGCCCGGCCGGGCGCTTGCGGGCCGTGCTCGAGGCCCTGGTGGCGATCCAGGCGCAGGCCGGCGCCGACTTTCCGGTGCTGGTCAAGTTCAGCGCGGACGAGTACCTGCCGCGGGGGATCACACCGGACGGCCCGGGGGGCGGCGTCGCCATCGCCCGCGCCCTGGCCGGGGCCGGCGCGGCGGCGCTCGAGGTGCTCGCCGGGGCGGTGGCCTCCGACGCCCGGCTGCGCTTCTCGGCCGGCGTGGGCGAGGCGGTGCTGGCCGAGCTGGCGGGGACGATCCGCCAGGCGGCCGGCGTCCCCGTCGCCGTCGCCGGCCGCCTGCTGACGGGGGACGGGGCGGAGGCCGTGCTGCGCCAGGGCCAGGGCGACCTGGTCAGCGTCGGGCGGGCGATCCTGGCCGATCCGGCCTGGCTGGGGAAGGTCCGGGCGGGGGTGGAGCTCGAGGTCATCCCCTGCATCAGCTGCATGGCCTGCTACACGCCGGCCGAGAAGCGCAGCCGGGCGTCGGAGGCCACCGCCCCGGCGAGCACCTCGAGCGCCGCCGCGCCGGCCCCGGCCAGGGC
>DATLLM010000120.1:0-5547 GCA_035537855.1 Chloroflexota bacterium
CTCGTAGACCCGCCGCCCGCCGTCCACCACCAGGTCGCCGAAGCCGTCCCCGCGCATGTCCGAGATGAAGACGCCGGGGTCCTCCAGCAGCACCTGGGCGGGCGAGGGCACCCGCCGCGGCGGGCCGAACCGGCCCCCGCCCAGGTTCTCCCGCAGCCAGTGGCCGGTGGCGGTCGTCTCGAAGATGTCCGGGCGGCCGCTCCCGGACTGACAGGCCAGGGTCAGGTTGCCGTCCCGCAGCGACCCGCCGGGCAGCGCGCCGCCCAGGGGGAGCCACGTCCGCCGGGCCAGGTCCGGCCGGGCGTAGCCGAGACTCACCGGTGGCAGCTCGCGCCGCGACCCGTCCGCGCCGATGCCGGTGATCCCCACCTCCGCCAGCAGCGACCGCCCCGTCAGGGCCGACTGCGCGTAGCTGAGGCGGTACTGCTGGTAGGTGCGGTAGGGGGCCACTGGGGTTGCCCTCACCTCGACGTCCACCCGGGCCAGCCGGTGCTGCTGGAGGTGCTCGAAGCCGGGGCGGAACGACCGCAGCGGGTCGGGGCGGGCCTCGTAGACGAACAGGACGCGGTAGCAGCCCCCCCACTCGACGGTGTGCAGGCGGACGTCCCGCGTCGCGCCGTGCCGGAGGTAGGCGTAGACGATCTCGTTGCCGTTGGCGTCCTGCCGCTTGCTGGGGTACCAGGCGCCGATCCTCGCCGGGCCGTCGTGGAGGCGGTGGTCCGACTCCGACCCGTAGAACACCCGGCTGCCGTCCCGGGCGGCGACCACCCAAGAGTCCAGCCCGCCCCGGGAGACGTGCCGGATGCGCTCGAACCGGCTCTCGATCCGCAGGCGGTACGCCCCGGCGCCGGCCGGGAGCAGCTCGTCGCCCCCGAGGGTGAAGGTGTCCGTGTGGTCGTCGAAGCGGGGCAGCCCCCGGTCCGTGCGCCGCTCCACGGCCCCCACGCTGAGCGCCCACCCCACGCCGGCGATCCCGTCGCCGGCGTGGGTGGAGTAGACCAGCGCCAGGGCCGGGGTGAGCCCGGCGTGGCCGGGCTTCGTCTCCAGCGGGATGGCGTACCCGCCCGTGCCGGAGTGGGGGCGGACGTCGAACGTCTGGCCGGCCGGCCGCACCTCGCCGGCCCCGCCGGGCAGGGCCAGAATCTGCTCCGAGAGGTTCCCTGGCGTGGTCATCACGCCTCCAGCTCCATCTGGTACCGGTAGTCCAGCTGGAGCACCAGGCTCAGCAGCGGGGACAGGTCGAGCAGCCGGTGCCCGCGGGGGGCGATGGCCCACGGGCGGTCCCCGTCCACGAAGGCCCAGTCCGCCGGGAGGCTGGCGGTGAACGGCTCATCCAGCAGCGTCTCGGCCACCGCCCCCTTGCCGGTGAGGCGGACGACCTGCACGTCGTCCAGGTCGACCGCGCTGTCCCCGTCCGTGGCCAGCACCTGGAGGGAGACGGTGCCCCGCTGCAGGCCTCCGGGGGCCGGGTCGCCGTCCACGTCTTCCGCCAGCGTGATGCCGTCGATCGCCACCGACAGGCGGTCCCCGACGACCCGCACGTCGACGGCGAGGAACTCGCCGGCCGGGTAGGCGAAGGGCAACCGGTCGCCCAGCTGCTGCTCCACCCCGCCCTCGACCCGGAACAGGCGCAGGTCCTCCGGCGAGATCTGCAGGGCGTAGTGGTCGGCGCCGTCGTCCCGCAGGCGCAGGCGCAGGGTGCCGCCGCGGTGCGCCACCTTGACCCGGAAGCTGTAGTCCTTCCACCGGGCCCCGTCACGGTACGTGGCGCTCCCCCCCGCCGCGCCCTGCAGGGGCCCGGACGAGGTGGACACGATCCCCCCGTCCTCGTCCTCCTGGTGCCAGCCCCGGCCGGCCTGTGCGGGGGCCGCCTTGATCACCCACCGCACGGCGGGGTCCCGGAAGGGGACGAACGGCCGCGGGCCGCCATCCGGCAGGTCCGGCCCCGCCGGTCCACCCGAGGGCAGGCCCCCGTCGAGAGGTCCCGGCAGCCCGTCCGGCAGATCGATGTCCGGGAGCTGGAAGTAGAACGTGCGCCGTACCCAGGCCTCGAAGTCGGGATCCGGCTCCGGGGGCGGCTCCTCCCCCGAGGTGTCGATCCCCAGCAGGGAGTAGACGGTGCCCAGCTTGGTGGTCAGCAGGTAGCCCACCGGGTCGTACTGGCAGCACAGGCGCAGGGAGATCTCCCGCTCCTGGGCGGGGTCGCGGGCGCAGCCCACCATGATGTTGGTCAGGCGGCGCTCCGCCTCCCAGAGCGGGAGCTCCCCCACGTCGGCGGTCAGGTAGCGCAGGTCGAGCGCCTCGGCGTCCGCCGGCGCCCCGACGAAGCGCGACCAGGCGTCCGGCTGGTGGGTGGCGAAGGCCGTGGTGGCGGCGCCGGTCAGCTTCCCCTGCAGGCCCTCGGCGCTGAGGGCGTCCTCCTGGGCCTGCTCCAAGCCCGGATCGTAGGCGCAGAGGAACCAGAACGTCAGCTCGGCGTCCACGATGCTCAGGAAGTCGAAGTTATTGGACTGGCGGTGCAGGGTGAGCGTCCAGGCCGCGTCCAGTCCCTGGTGCTCCACCGGCTTGAGCATGCCCTGGGGGGCGGAGAGCACCGCCCGGTCCCCGCGCACGTCGAACTGGGACAGGGCCAGGGTGACCACGTTGGTCAGCACCCGCTTGGAGACGTACTGGTCGTACTGCGGGGAGGCGGGGCTGGCGGCGAGGCTGGTGGTGACCCAGTCCGCCTTCGTCTCGCCGGCCAGGAAGCTCTGCTCGTTGGGCACCCGCACCCAGGAGACGCCGGGGCTGCTCAGCAGCCCCCGCGCCCCGTCCGGCGGGACGAGGCCCACGATCTCCACCCGCACGTCCTTGAGGCGGTGCTGCCACGTCCCGGGGAAATGCATGTCCAGCACCCGCTGGCGGAGCACGAAGGTGCCCGTCCCCGTCTCGCGCAGGCTCTGCCAGGCGATGGGGTCGATCTGGGACAGGGCGACGGTCCACTTGATCTCTTGCAGGCGCGACGTCTGGCCGGCCACGTACTCGGAGCGCAGCGTCTCCAGGGAGCCGGTGACCTGCTGCGCCCGGGTCATGTCGGTCAGCTCGTTCCGGGTGGTGTAGTCCAGGCGGACGAGGTCGTAGGCCTGCCGCGTCTCGTGCTCCAGGGCCCGCTCGGCCAGCCAGGCCATCCGGTTGGCGTGGTGCAGGTACCCCTCCAGGGTCTGCTTGGCCAGCCCCATCAGGAACAGGTAGCCGTCGCTGTTCAGGTCCTGGGTCAGCAGGAAGTCCACGTAGGCGCCGGCCTGCTCCGCCTGCAGCGCCGCCGCGTCCCGCGTGGCGATGGCTACCCCCAGCCCGGCGACGCTGGCGAACAGGGTCGCATTCGTCACGTCGATGGCCTCGTTGAGGACGGCGACGTCCTGGGAGTGTCCTGAGACGTTGCCGATCAGGCCCCCCGCCCCGCCGGCCACCGCCGGGGCCGTGGCCAGCACCGCCGGGAGCGCCGTCCCCCCGGTCGCCACGGTCAGCGCGGCGGCGCCCGCGGCCGCGACCACGGCGGAGGTGACGATGGCCACGTTGGCCCACACCCCGCTCTTCTTGGCCTGCGCCGCCGCCTGCTGCTGGCTCAGCTCCGCCTGGGCCATGGCCACGGCGTTGCTGGCCACCTGCTGCACCACCTGCGCCTCGGCCACCGCCGCCTGGGCGCCGGCCAGCTCCGCGTTCTGCGCGGCCAGGAACTCCTGCGCCGCCGCCGCCTCGTACAGCTGGAGGAGGGCGAACACCCGCTGCTCGGCCTCCAGGGCTCGGTTGCACAGGTCGCGGGCCACCCCGTAGAGGTGCTCGAACGCCCACGGGGGGACGAACCCGTCGGTGTATCCGTACCAGTTGAGCCCGGCGTCGATGGCCGCGATGCGCGCCTCGCAGGCCAGGTAGAGCGTGTACAGCTCCGCCTCGCCGAGCGCCTCCGGGCCGACGACGATGGGGCCGCTGTTGACGTAGATCTCCGTGTCGCCCGTCCCGGTCTCCGCCGGGTCGCCGTTCAGCTCCTCGTCGACCAGGTCCTCGACGATCTCCTGGCCGGTCTTCGTCTCGCCGGAGACGATGTCCCGGACGCCGTTCCACTCGAAGTACTGGGACATGGTCTGGGCCGCCGTGAGGAGCGGGTCCGTCCCGTCCCGCCCGTTCCGCCGCACGACCAGGAAGGTGTCCCCCATCACCCGGTGCGTCAGGCCGTCCGTGGTGGTGTACTGCACGTTGAGGGTGGACAGCCGGGCCAGGTTCCGGTCGGCGGGGAGCCCCACCAGGGTGCGGTCGTTGACCGCCCGGATGGTGTTGTAGACCCCGGTCAGCCCCAGGCGGGCCTCGTCCGCGAACGCCGGATAGACCTGCTCGATGGCGCACCGCACGTCCGCGTAGTAGGACCGGGCGGTCGTCCGGCGGTCCTGGCGGTACTCGTAGTCGGCCAGGGCGATCCACGTCTCGGCGTACACCCCCAGCTCGTAGACCGCCCCGGAGACCGGCTCGAAATCGGTCACGCAGGCCAGCAGGTCGGGATCGAACGCCATCGAAGACGGGCTGGCGGTCATCAGGCTGCGGAGTGGCGTCCCATCCGAGCGGTACGAGCTGACCCGCTGCCCCCCGAACCGGCGGGCCAGAGCCATCTGGCCGGTCTTGCCGTAGGCCTGGCGCAGGCCGAGGGGGACCTGCGTGGCGTAGACGTAGGGGGCGACCGCCGCGAAGGCCCCCGCGCTGGCCCAGGTCCCCTCGTCGAACAGCAGGCTCTCCGCCTGGCCGGACGCCAGCCGCGGCCGGAGGAGCTCGCGCTCGTAGTCGGCCGCGAAGTCCGCCGTGAGGGGGAGGAAGCGCGCCGCCGGCCCATCCGCCTCGCCGGGCAGGACGAGGAAGGTGGTGAAGGGCGTGACGTCCCGCCGGGTCACGAAGTCCGCCGGGTAGGCGGCCTGGGCCTCTTTCGAGAGCACAGCGGCGACGGGCAGGGTGCGGGGCCCCGCCTCCCCCGCCTCCCCCGGCGGGCCCGCGTCCCACAGGCCGGTCAGGAGAGGGGCCAGGTCGCCGACGCTGAGGTCCGCGCCGATCCGGTCGAACAGGTCGAGCCCCTTCTCCCCCCCGTACAAGGTGCCCACCGGGCTGGCCCCCAGGTTCCGCTGCAGGAGGTCCCGGTCGCGCGGGTCGAAGTCGCGGGCCAGCGCCGTGTCGGCCCCGCTGGCCAGGCCCTTGAGCAGGTCGTCGTCCGCGCGTTGCAGCTCGAGCCGGGTCTTCTCCAGGGCCGCCCGGCGGACGGCCCCCCGGACCCGGCGGGGGAGCCGATGGATGCGCACCCCGGCCAGCCGCTCCTGGAGCTCCCGCCGCCGCTGGGGTGCCAGCTCGTCGAAGCGGAAGCCCCGCAGGCGGAACGGCGTGCGCTCCCCCCCCCGCCGGCGGGGCGTACCGGGGGCGCCCAACGGGGCGTCCTCTTCGGCGGGGAGGGCGATCAGCAGGCGCCGCGCCACTTCGATGCAGGTCGCCAGGTTGAGCCCATCCTCGTCCGCGACGGCGGGCACCACCCCGGTC